>JAOZKP010000426.1 GCA_029935295.1 bacterium
TTGTTGTTTAGCGCACAATGCCTCAGATCATGAAAAGTAAAATCCTCTATCCCAGCCCTACAGCATGCCGCCTTAAAACCCTTCTTTATATCAACAAATGGCATACCATTACGAAGGAAGACCTTACTGCTACTTTCTGACATTGATAGGCTTTTCAGAGTTGAAACTACTTTCGGGTGAAGCGGCATTGAACGAGCCGTTTGAGTTTTTGTTGACTCTGCTTTCAAACGCACAAATCCTTTTTTCAAATCGACATCTTCCCATATAAGATTGAGAATTTCTGAACGCCTCATTCCTGTAAAATAAGCCATAAGGACAACCGGCTTCAGATAGGAAGAACATTGAACATACAATTCTTCAAATTCTTCGACTGACAGGATCTTCATTCGCACATTATTTTCTATAAGCTTTTTCACTTTCCCAACAGGATTCTCTCTCAATTTACCATAACGAATTGCCCTATTAAACATCGTATTGAGACAGGAAACCCCCTTATTCACTGTTGCTGGAGCCGTATTCTTTCCTTTACGTCTGGGCGAAGCCTCAGACATCCTCAAATTCTGGTAGCCCTCAATCGTTCCTGCAGTAATCGCCTGAACCTTTGTAGCAACCCCTAATATTCGTTTTAAATGCACTGTAAAATCGACATCCCTACGATAAGATTTTTTAGACTTCACCTCTGATAAATTAACCTGCTCATTCGCTCTCAAGGGGATGACATTAAATTTTTTTTCTGTCTACAGTTAAGGTCACCAAAAAACATCTCATTTTTAGACTTCGCACCAAAATTGAGACTACGTCAAAAACCGACTCGCCTTGCCGAAGCTGGTCACCAGAACACCTTTCTTGGCTCTGGTTGCGGCTACATAGAGCAAGGCTCTTTCGTGGGTTTCAGTCTCTTTCAGGATCACCTGATCGGTTGATTGATTCCAGCCGGTTTCTATAGGAACCACACCATCATTGACTCCGGCGATAATTACTCGATCGAACTCTAAACCTTTAACCCGGTGCATGGTGGCCAGGCGCACGCCTTCCTTTCTATGATCTTCAGCCTCACTGCGGTGAATAAAGCAAATTTCCTTGCCCCTGGCTTTCAGGGCCCCTTCATATTGTTTTAACAGGTTGTTTGTTCTGGCAACCAGACATACACCGTTAATATCCCCATCACTCTTTTCAACTTGATCTAAATAGTCGATGATCACATCCAGCTCCTGCTGAAAAGAGGCACAAATTTTAATTTTGGGCACCATCCCCCGGAGAAGAGATTTATATCCTTTCTGATCATCGAGCTCACCATCAAGATCATCAAACTTTACCCCGGCCAGCAGGTTGACGGCCCAGCGCCGGTTTTCTTCAGTCGTTCGGTAGTTAATCTTGAGTTTACGGCCCCGGCCCTTGATGTTGATACCGCATTGGCTCAAGACAACTTTATGGTGATAGATCCGTTGATGGGCGTCGCCAACGATAAAAATATCGTTTTTTTGTTCAATGCCGGCTACAATCTGGCGAATCAGCCGAAAAGCCTGGGTTCCCATATCCTGGGCCTCATCAACAATTACGGCTCGATAGGGCAGAACATTTCCTTTCTTTTCCATCAACACCCGGGCATCACGCATGGCATCATCAGGCTCTCTTAGATGATTTTCGTTCAGCAAAACGCGATATTCTTCAAAAACCGGCCAGATGGCCTTCCTTTTCTTACGGCTCAGCTGCACGCCGCGACCAATCCGGGAGATTTTGGCATATTCGGAAAAAGTTGTAATCCCATTCGCTTGGATAACCCGTTTCCACTCCTCCCGGAAGAAGGTGTCGGCCAAACCCAGATCTCCATCAACCAGTGCCAGTGCCTTTTCCCAAAGAGGTTTAGTTTGTTTTCCATAGTCGATGCCGTAATTATAATCATTTTTTTTCAGGAAGGATAACACCCAGCGGTCGAGGTTTATCACCTCAATGCGCCGCATAATATTTTCCGGACAGATTTTTCTAAGGTTTTCCTGGATATCTGCGGCCAGATTCCGGGTAAAGGTGGTAAATAAAATTCGGTCCTGTTCACCGGTGAAGATTTTTTCTGCCAGATATTTAGCCCGGTGCATGGCAACCACCGTTTTTCCGGTACCCGCCCCACCGAGTACCCGAACCGGGCCGTTCCACTCTCTTTCAACCAGATTACGCTGGGATGGATGCAGAAAAACCCGCCATTTATCTAAAGGAGCCTTCAGCATCTCCTGCAGGATCAGATCATCTTCAACCATAAAGAAATGGCGCTTACTATCAGGATTTTCCAGGGCCTTCTCAAAGTCATCCGTGTTAACTTTCTCGCCATCTTCAGATTTGCCCATCTCTCTGAACACTTCTTCAAGAGAAT
>JAOZKP010000427.1 GCA_029935295.1 bacterium
ACCCCTTACAGGATCTTCACTGGTTGCCAACCAACCATATTGTTTGTAATATTCAGGATCAGTAACGTCTCGAGATACTGAATCAAACTGAGCCCATAAATCAGATGTCGGAATAATATTGCCGCTGTCATCTAATCCACCGCCATAACCATCGGTGTTGAACTTCTCCCAATAAAGTCCCTCATCCTCAATGATACTCATGTAAAAAGAACCATCACCGGTAAAGGGAGATGTAACAGCATCTAAAGTATTGCGGTAAGTGATGTGGTCGTCAGCAGTAATCCCGTTAGTGGAAAGGATTCCCGGAACCAATAAGGCTGAAAAAAAGAGTTGGCTACTGGTATCAGTGCCGATTGTCGGATAGAGGCCGTTATTAGGATCACTACCAGTAGGTAGAGGACCGTCTCCTGCGTCAAATATTCCCGAATCCTGCAGGTAGAAATCGATCTGTCCACCAATGGACTGAATTTCTATGCCATCTGCATCAACTTCCCACCAGTCATCATCAATACCATAAAAAATACCAACCAGCTCTTCGCCATCTTTGGTATCATACCAAAGCGTAGTGGAGGCACTATCATCTGATTTTAATGTTGCAATTTTAAAAATTGAATAACTATCCGCAACGCCATCATTTTGGTCATACCCAGCAGAACTTGAATCATGAAGTGTTCCTTCGGTGAAATCAGAAAATTTAAATTCCACCCCACCAGAATAGCCGCCCAACGAAAATGCCATTGCTTGAGTCGTTGCAAACCCCATGATGAGTAAAACAATTAATGCTAAAAAATATTTCCGTTTCATTTCCATCCCCTCCTTCGTTTAATAGAACTAATAGTAAGAAAACTGCTACTATGATTCTCGCTCTCTATTATCTATTATATTGATGCAACTGTTATGCCAAACATGTAAATACTTGAAATTACATGTTTATATGCTTTTGTTCTTCCTTTAATCAGGTGAGTGTAAAAAAAATCGACAGTCTTTTTGGAGTTTCGGGGACAGTATATGCATCCTTTTCTCCTTATTAATACGTAATAGACAAGAGGACGGCTGATTTTGAAATCCCCATCTAATGCGGGAACGAGTCCCGCAACCCAAAAGCAGTGTTGCGGATTATTACAATCTGAACTCGGAATTTCTTACAGCACTTCTGTGTTCCAACTCTTAGGTGTTTTTTGTTGTTTATATAAAGTCCGGTCCGGTAGGGGGCGTTCCGGGGTGCGTCTGGGACAGGACAATGAAAAAGGCGGAACCTAAGAAGGAACCGCCTTTGGTGTTTCTCTTTGATGCAGCGTAGAGATTTTAGCTCTTCTTTCTACGATAGAAAGTCAGACCTGCTAAGCCGGCTCCAAGTAGGATCCATGTAGAAGGCTCTGGTACTATTGGTGGTTGATAGAGCCCGGTAAGGTATATTTCCTCGAAGCCGTTATTCATGGCCCCCCAATCTTTACCATCCACTTTTCCACTTTCATCTATATCTATCTCATGCCCTAAACGGAAGTTCACCACGAAAAGATCTTCAAGGCCATAGTCCCCAAGATTAAGTAAAGGCGAATAGGTGATATAATCGTATTGTCCCGAACCAAGATTGTGGTTCGCCACATAACCTCCAGATTCTATGGTTCCCAAGGCCACTGAAAATGCGTCAACATCCAAGGGACCACCTGCCGTGACGAATCCCGGAGAATCCTGATCAAAAGTGCCGTCACGATCCGGTGAAGAAGAACCAGTACCATCTCCCAAACTGTCAAACGTAAAATTCGCTTTCATGGTAGTACCAGTGGGATCGAAAATCATAACCTGGCCGGTGAAAAACAGGTCTAAGTTGGACCCAGTCTGATTAAGATCCAAGTAAAAAACAGGGATGTTGCTATCAATTTGGGTCATTACCTGATTAACGGTAACCGGCCCACCGACATCATCCGGGGTTCCATCATTATCTTGATCATTCTGGCCCCACCACCCTTCTTTAAATGTAATATTGCCTCCCTGAGTAGGGACTGCGTCTTCAAGTCCAGGATTTTTGGTATTAGCGGAATAAAGCAATATATCCAGATTTCCGGTCCCAGTCCCCTTCGGGTCGGTATTCATTGCCTCATCTCCGGTTACATTATAAATCTCAGACATAAGTTGACCGGAATAGCCCCAGAAATCATCATTGGCCCATGCGACATAAACATCTTCATAGACATCTCCCCCGTCTGTATACGCACCGTATTTCAAAGTCGGATCCGGCAGAGAGATCAGAGCTGAGACATTGGTTGTCATACAGATAAAAAAACATAACACCAAACCAACCGGAACTAAAATTCTTCTGTTAAATCTCATTTCACATCTCCATCATA
>JAOZKP010000428.1 GCA_029935295.1 bacterium
TGTACTTGCCCATCTAGAGTAATTGTTTTCTAATGTCAAGAACTATCCTGTAAATTATGATTGCAAGCAAAAGCTGGTTTTTCATTTATGTTTGTGATACGTTGTTAATCTGCATGGCTATTGAGGTCATAATTTGATTTTTGACTGGTATCATTCACCGAGGAACAGAAATGCTAAAAGAAAAACTGCCGATATACAGAACTGTGGTTTTTTTTATGACCTTTCTGTTCTCCATCGGTTTGTTTTTGTGGCTGGTAAAACCTTTTCTCTACACTCTGGTTTTGGCGGTGATCATGGTCGGTCTTTGCCATCCCCTCTATTTAAGGCTGCTTAAACCCTGCGGTGAGAAGAATTGGCTGGCATCAGGGTTGATCTGCCTGGCAATTTTTTTGGGTATCTTTGTGCCGCTGGTTTTTCTGATTACTTCGCTTTCAGTTGAAGTTGCTAACTTTTACACCTATCTCAGAACTGAGTTGACGGTGACTTCGCTAAATCACTTTATTGCCGGTCATACCGATAAAGTTGAACATCTGACTGAGTTTTTTTCTCATCTCGGGATAAATTACAACCTTACCGATATTCAGAATGATATAATCCGTCTCAGTAAGGAAGCGGGCTTCTGGGTTTATAACTGGACGAGAATGCTGGCCGGGCAGATAGTAAATTTTTCGCTTAACTTTGTGTTGCTGATTATTTTTGTCTATTTTCTGTTGATTGATGGTCCGAAAGTCAAAGAGTACCTCATGGCGTTGTCACCGCTACCGCGCGATCAAGAGGAGATGCTTCTGCATAAATTCAATGACATGACCCTGGCGATGGTTGTCGGCAACGGTCTGGCGGCAATTATTCAGGGTATTATCGGTGGCTTCGGTCTGACTTTTTTCAATATTCAGTCACCTTTGCTCTGGGGGACGGTAATGGCGATTTTTGCCTTTATCCCTTTTATTGGAATCTCAGTTGTTTTTATTCCGATCGGCGCCTATATGCTGTTTGTCGGGGAGATTGCCAAGGGGGTTGTGTTTCTTATTTCATTCGGGGTTTTATCTCTGTTGGTTGAATATATTCTTAAGCCGAAACTGGTTGGGGACCGGGTCAAAGTGCATATTCTTTTGATATTTATTTCAATATTCGGCGGCCTTGCAACTTTCGGACTAATTGGTATTATCTTTGGCCCTCTTATCACGATAGCTTTCCTGAGTATGGTTGATATCTATCATAAAAATTACGGGAAACACCTGCTGTGATCAGCCGCTTGCACAATTGACTTTTATTCTAACTTAGCGAAAGATTTTCGAGCGGGAGCAAAAAAATTTGCTCCCGCTCTTTTTAGTATCTTACAGGTTATTTTCTGGTTTGAAAAACAAGAAAATGTTAAGTGTTTCACTGGTTCTTTGCCGTTAAGGCAAAGGTTTAGATGAAAAAACTTATGCATAGCTCTGATAAGAGTACTTATTTGCGGGCCGTAAAGACCCGTTTGGGTTGCGGGATTTGTTCCCGCATTAGGAAGGTAAAGATAGATGAGTGAAAAACGGAATTCAATGCTTTGTCCCCGGTGTCGTAAATTAATCAGCCGCGATGAAATAGCGTGTCCTTACTGTGGCATAAAACGTCCGGGACGGCGCCTGCCAGATATTTTCCAGCGTTGGAGCGCGACGCCGGGTGAGATTGTCCGGCCGCTGATTATTATTAACGTAATATTTTTTATTCTCACTTTGATGATCGCTCCGATTCATTTCGGCAGCTTGCATAATCCACTCAGTTTTCTCGCCCCCGGAAATCGTTCCCTGTTGGTGTTCGGAGCGACCGGTTCAATGCCGGTTTTTCATATGCAGCGTTGGTGGACACTGATTTCCGCTTCTTTTCTGCATGGCAGCATTTTGCACCTGCTTTTTAATATGGTGGCTCTGAATCAGCTGGGTCCAATCTGCGCTGAGCTTTTTGGTCTGCACCGTTTTCTGATTATATATCTTCTCAGTGGAGCCATCGGTTTTTACCTCTCGTCATTGGCTGGAATAACTCTGACTATCGGGGCTTCGGCTTCTCTCTGTGGCTTGATCGGAGCCCTGTTGTTCTACGGCAAAAGCCGTGGGGGGGAGTTTGGTCAACTGGTTGTGCACCAAGTGCGCGGCTGGATTATCGGCCTGGTCCTGATCGGTCTTTTTCTACCTTCAATCAACAACTGGGGCCACGGTGGCGGTCTCCTCGGCGGTCTCGCCCTGGCCGCTCTTTTAGGTTACCAGGAACGGCGCCCCGCCGGACTCGTCATACGCAACCTAGCCGCCGCTGTTGTCGGTATTTCAATTTTAATCATGCTTTGGGACCTGTTCCAAGCCGTCCTCCTGAC
>JAOZKP010000429.1 GCA_029935295.1 bacterium
AACACGTAAAGATATATAATTAAGTTGACAAGTTTGGGGGCAGCGGGTATAGAGGCCCTCCTTCAGCGGTGTTGCCGTTTTTGGGAGAATTTCTAGAGGGGTATTATGGCTTTATTAAGTAAAGAATTATTGCACTTAAATCGTAAGATGAAAATCGTGTTGCTGGTTATTGTTATAATATCCTTGGCGACGCTCTTTTTTCTCTGGCGTGATATGTCATATAAGAGTCTCGGTCAGAATGCTGCCTATAAAGCCCCGATGAATGTTTATACTGCCGCTGAAAAGCTGATGGTTCGGGGTAAATTTGATCGGGCCCTTAAACGTTACGAAGAGGCGGAGCGGATGTTGCGCCAGATCCCCGATGTGGACCTGAGCGACGATTTCTATTATGCTATTGTCAATAATGCTCTCGGTACGGTCCATTTAAGGATTGGTATCTATGGTAAAAGTGATAATGATAATAGTATAAAGAGCCGGGCTGATCTGGCAAAGGATCATGAATCGATAATCCAGGCTCAGGGATTTTTTGATATCAGCATAAATGCTTATCAGAAATGGCTTGATGAACATCGGCCGGCTCCGGAAAAGATTGCGGCTCTGTATAAAAGCCGGGAAGGGGTAGCCGAGGACAAGATAGAACTCGAGCCGTTTGAGCGTTATGAACGGGCCCTGTCAATAAGCTGGACCAACCGGGGTATGGCTCTGCGCTATCTCGGAGATATTGCCGGTGCGACCGCCGCCTATGAAAAGGCAATGGAGCTCTGGGATGATAATAATACGGCTCAGGCTAATCTTGAATCTATGCGGGAAGTTATTGCTGAAGAGAAGTCGAAAGATGAACAGAAAGTGCTTGACAGGTAACTGTGCAACTGCTATAAGCGCTGGCTCTTTTCGAGTAATTAGTAATTATAAAGGTTTGGTTTAAACGGAGATAAATAATGCCGACGATTAACCAGTTGGTTCGTAAAGGTAGAGAGCAGATCAAAAAGAAGACCACGGCACCGGCGCTGAAAAACAGCCCGCAGAAACGTGGTGTTTGCGTCAGGGTCTATACAACCACCCCCAAGAAACCTAACTCAGCTTTGCGTAAGGTTGCCAGGGTGCGTTTGACTAATGGCTTTGAGGTTACTTCATATATTCCCGGCGTCGGGCATAACCTGCAGGAGCACTCAGTTGTACTGATTCGCGGCGGCAGGGTCAAGGATCTTCCCGGTGTCCGCTATCATGTTATCCGGGGGACACTCGACAGTGTTGGCGTTCAGGATCGGCGTAAAGGGCGCTCCAAATACGGGGTTAAACGTCCTAAATAGTTATTACCTTTATTCATCTATTGCCAACTTGATTATAGAGTTGGGGTAAGATTTGTAAGTTGAATTGGATTTTCGAGGGTTTCAATGGCCAGAAAAAGAGATATAGTAAAACGTATAGTCAATCCGGATCCGCGTTACGGGGATCGTCAGGTAGCAAAGTTTGTCAATGGGTTAATGCTTGATGGTAAAAAAAGTGTTGCTTTGGGCGTTTTTTACGGAGCTATGGATCTGATCGGTGAACGGGTTGACGAAGAACCTTTGGCGGTATTTAAGAGTGCTCTTGAAAATGTAAAACCGCTGGTTGAGGTTAAGTCCCGCCGGGTTGGTGGGGCGACCTATCAGGTTCCGATTGAGGTTTTGCCGGACCGGAAAATGGCACTGGCAATTCGCTGGCTGATCAACTATACTCGGTCTCGGGGCGAGAAGAGCATGACGCAGAAATTGGCGGCTGAACTTCTGGACGCTGCGAATAAACGGGGTAACGCGATCAAAAAGCGTGAAGATACACACAAAATGGCTGAGGCCAATAAGGCATTTGCCCACTACCGCTGGTAGTTATAGAACAGGCATAAGGATGTGCGCGCTTACCCCATAGAGAAGTACCGTAATATCGGGATCATGGCGCATATTGATGCCGGCAAGACGACAACCACAGAGAGAATTCTCTACTATACAGGTATTTCCCATCGCTTGGGTGAAGTGCATGACGGCACCGCGACGATGGATTGGATGGAACAGGAGCAGGAACGCGGCATAACGATTACATCGGCTGCAACTACCTGCTTCTGGCGTGAACACCGGATAAATATAATTGATACACCGGGCCATGTTGACTTCACTATAGAAGTTGAACGCTCGCTCCGGGTATTGGATGGTGTGGTTGCAGTATTTTGTGCCGTTGGCGGGGTTGAGCCGCAGTCTGAAACCGTATGGCGACAGGCGGTTAAGTATCATATCCCGCGACTTGCATTTGTGAATAAGATGGATCGCATCGGTGCCGACTTCGATCAGGTCGTAACCATGATGCAAGAGA
>JAOZKP010000430.1 GCA_029935295.1 bacterium
TTGAATCATTTTTTTCCCAAAAAAGTCTCTCTTCTGATTCTGAGTTGAATTCAGGGATTTTTTTCATAATTCTGTCTCTCCTTTTTATGCATGGACCGAGCCGAGATTATCCTGATCTGATCTTCCCTGATTGTGAAAGTAATATGAAGTTTGCGCTGGTTGTTGGTTCTGCCCAAAGCATGAAACCTCATCTCGTTTTGTGAATGAGATTTATCTTCAAGTAACAAGAGGGGCTGATTAGAAAATATTTGTTCAGCTTCTAATTGTGAAACATTGTGTTTGTCAGAACTCTTGTGCTGATTGCCCCGATCCCATTGAAACTGTTTTGGCTCTTTAATTTCAATCATAGTTGTATATTAACAAAATATACATAAAATGTCAATCGATGTTGATTATTCCGACTATTACTGCTTCAGCATTTGCATAAGCTCAGCAGCATTAAGTTTGCCGGAGATATCACTGCCGGCCAGGAGGTTGTCGGCAAGGTCGCGTTTGTGTTTGTGGAGTTCGACAATCTGTTCTTCAATGGAATCCTTGACGATCATTCGGTAGACTGTAACCGGCCGCTCCTGACCGATGCGGTGGGCCCGGTCGGAGGCTTGATCTTCGACCGCCGGATTCCACCAGGGGTCCATGTGGATGACGTAGTCGGCCGCCGTGAGATTAAGGCCGCTGCCGCCCGCTTTCAGGCTGATGAGAAAAAGGTCGCCTTTGCCGCTCTGAAAATCGTTGATGCGGATTTTACGCTGTTTGGCCGGGGTTGATCCGTCAAGATATTGATAGGTGATTTTTTCCTGATCAAGATACTCCCTGATAAGCGCTAAGTGATCGACGAACTGACTGAATACCAGGGCTTTATGGCGGTTGGCCAGAAGCTCCTTGACGGTGGCCGCGAAAACTTTAAGTTTTGAGCCGGTCAAGTTGCTCTCCGGCAGTAACAGCCTGGGATTACAGCAGAGTCTTCGCAGTTTCATGATCTCGACTAAAATTTGCAGATGTCCCGGAAGCTCAGACTCCGCACTGGCCAGATTTGCCAGAGCTCTCTGCCGCTGCGCTTCATAAAGTGCGGCCTCTTCCGGGCTCATTTCGACTTTGAGGGTGATCTCAGTTTTGGCTGGGAGCTCCTGCAAAACCTCGCTTTTCAAGCGCCTCAGAATAAAAGGCTGAATCAATTTTTTAAGGTTGGCATTGCTCTCCGGGTCGCGCTCTTTTTCGATGGGAATGGCAAATTTGTTCTGAAACCATTTGTAGCTGCCGAGCAGGCCCGGATTGAGAAAATTATAGAGGGTCCACAACTCACCGAGGTGATTTTCAATCGGGGTGCCGGTGGTGATCAGTCTGAATTCGGCTTTAAGCTGCATTGCTGCCTGCGAGCGTTTGGTCTGCATGTTTTTGATTGCCTGAGCTTCATCAAGAACAACTATCTGCCAACTGACCGTTTGCAGTTTTTCAGCTTCGATGTTGAGGAGTCCGTAGCTTGAGATGATCAGATCGAACGGTCCGGCCTCATTCAGCAGCAGCTGTCGGTCGCCGGGGCCGAAAAGTATCGGTTTTAAGGTCGGGGCGAAACGGCGGCACTCATCTTCCCAGTTGCTGATGACAGAGAGCGGCGCAACCACCAGAGTCGGCCCCTGAGCCGCCCGGGTGAGAATGATAGCCAGAGCCTGAAGGGTTTTACCGAGTCCCATATCATCAGCCAGACAGGCGCCGATTTGCCAATGCGAGAGCTGGGCCAGCCAGTTAAAGCCCTGCACCTGATAATCCCGGAGTTGGGCTTGAAAGGTTGAGGGGATTTTCGGCTTTATGATCTCTTGTAAACGTTGGCCCTGCTTCCGCCAGGCTTTGTCGCCGGAGAAATTTCCAACTTCCTCCTCCAGGTCATCCATCGCCAGTCGTGCCAACTGATTAAATCGCAGGCCGGTGCCGGACTGTTCGCTGTACGCGGCAAGTTCTTGCAGACGTTGGCGCAGTTTATCGGTGATGGCAATGAATGTGTTGTCATCAAGAGGGATGAAGCGGCCTTGGGCTTGATTCATGGCCGCCAGCAGCTCTTGCAGGTTCAAACTGAGATCCGGGTCAATTTTAAGATTACCGCTGGCCTTGAACCAGTCGCGGTCACGTTTTATATTAAGAGATAAATTGTTCAGGGAGAGCTCTTTTTTTACCTTGAATTTTTCCCCTTGCGGCCATTCAAGAAAGACGGTTTCGTCAGGCAGGGCTTTAAGCTCAAGCAGAAGTTCCAGCGCTTCCCGGGGCTCGGGAATGGTCCACTCATGTTCATTTTCTCCCTGTAATTGCCGATTTAAGCTCGGACATGATTCAACAATTTTTGCCACCAGTTGC
>JAOZKP010000431.1 GCA_029935295.1 bacterium
CTTTGTGATCGTGATCCCCGTTATAAATATAATTTGGGGCTGGCCTATTACCGTTATGGTAATGCGCAAGAGGCGGAGAAATATCTTGCGGCCGCAGTCAAACAGGATGGGAGCCGGGCGGTCTGGCTCCATGATTTGGCGAGCGTGATGTTGGAAAATGGCAGTAACAGTTCTAAAACGCTGAAATATGCCGAAAAAGCGTATCGTCTGGGGAAAGATGATACTACTTTGGGGCCGCTGGTGGTTGAAACTTATGCGCGGGCGCAACTTGCCAGCGGAGAGGGGCTTGCGGCAATTAAAGTGATAAATAGCGGCCGCAGCAGTTGGCCGCAAGATAAGAGTCTTAAGCGAATTGCCGGCGAGATTGAGAAAGAGTATGTTCGTAATGCGATCTTGTTAATGAAAAAAGGTGAGTCGGCGCGAGCTTTTAAAGTGCTTGAAGAGGCAGCAATTGAGAGTGAGCTTGCCGCAAAAACCTGGTGTTTGGCGCTGAGTAAGGCCGGGCGCGGGTCGGAGGCGATGCAGGCTGCGACTTCGTTTAAATATTCCCAGCCGTCAGTCTATGACGAGGTTTGGGATGCATTGGTGGTTACTGAGAGTAATCGACTTTTTGCCGATTTTCGCGCCGGAAAAGAGATCGATGCGATGATGGAGGCCAAAACCATTTCGGAAAAATATCCAACTGATCGGAAACTTAAAGCTGCGTATGATGACCTGTTTAATGCCTTTCGCAATGATCGACAGGAGTTGGTGGTGGCTAAAGCCGAACCCCGGGTTCGAACCCGCAAAAGTGCCGCTGACCTTGATATTGAGAAAAGTCTTGATGGAATTTATGTGAAAGCTGCGGCCCCGGCGGCGGCAGTAAGCCTTAAAGTCAAAATTGATCTCGATGAGAATATCCCTCATGGTCGTTATGAACGGGAGTATGGGGTGGCCGTGGTTATCGGTAACTGTCGCTACGCCCGGCAAGGGAAGGATATTCCGGATGTTAAATATGCCGATCGCGATGCCTTTATTATGAAAAAGTACCTGATAAAGACGATGGGCTTCAAGGAAGAGAATATCATCTGCTACGACGATGCGTCCGGGAGTGATTTACGAACTGTTTTCGGCACCCCGACCGACCACAAGGGCAGACTCTATAACTATATTCGGGCCGGGAAATCGGATGTTTTTGTCTATTACGTCGGGCATGGGGCACCGGGTAAGCAAGGTGATGCCGCTTTTTTAGTGCCGGTTGATGCAAGTATCGACTATATCGCTTCCAGCGGTTACCCGGTCAACCAACTCTACGATAATCTCAACCTGCTTCCGGCAAAATCGTTAATGGTGGTTCTGGATGCCTGTTTTTCCGGGGATTCGCAAGGTGGGAAACTTTTCGATAATATCAGCCCCGGCATGGTGAAAAATATCAATCCGGTACGTGAGATCGGAAAGAACTCTTTTGTTTTATGCGGGGCTGATAAAGATCAGGTTTGTGCCTGGTATCCGCAAATGCGTCACTCTCTTTTGACCTACTACTTTCTTGAAGGTCTGCAAGGAAAGGCCGATGCCGATTCAGACAATAAAATAACCGTAGCCGAGATGGGTGACTGGCTTAAAAGCGAAGTTCCCTACCGCGCCCGACGGATTACCGGGCGCGAACAGCAGCCTCAGATCAAAGGTAATCTGAATATGGTTTTGGTCGAGTTGCAAAAATGAAAAAAATTATCTCTCTCTTTTTGCTTTTTACCCTGAGTTTTATTATGGCAGGTTGTCATCCGGCGGCGTTGGAGACCAGTGATTTTGGCGGCAGTTTTTCCGAACGCCTGATGCAGGAGTTGGGGGGGCACATTAAACCCGGCGAACGGGTGGCGGTAGTTGCTTTCTATGATGGTGATGACGGCAACTATACGGCTTTAGGGAATCAGTGGCGGGATCGGGCCGAGAGCACTTTAAGTCGTCAGGTGACGGTGGTCGCCCGCCGCGATCTCGGGGCTTTAATTGATGAACTTGAAGAGCATCAGCCGGGGTTTAATGAGCGTGAGCTCTGGTCAAAGAGCGGGGCCGACTATCTTCTGGTCGGGCGTTACTATCTCAGTAGTCGAGCCGAGAAAGATTTTATCGAGCTCAAATTGAAACTTCTGCGGGTGAAAACCAATGAGATGGTTTCGGCAATGGATTGGCGAACCCGCCTTGAGGCCGGCTGGCAGTCGCGGGCTTTACGGATTACCGGTAATTACTATGCTGACAGCATTGAAGTTATCGGCCCCGACGCGGAGTCCGCAAAACGCGGCCCCAATCTCAAGGCGCAGCTTGATCGTGATCCCCCCTGTTATAAGGCCGGTTCGCGGGCAAA
>JAOZKP010000010.1 GCA_029935295.1 bacterium
AGAGTACTTATTTGCGGGCCTTGAGCCCGCATTAAGCGAGTATTTTATGGCTCGATTATATGATCGTTTCCATCCTGTATTTAAGCTGACGGTCAACAATATACGTCGGCATCCAATCATAAACCTGATTTCAATTACGATTATTGCGGTTGCCATGTTGATGTTGGCGCTCTATTTTCTGGCCTATGTCAATGCTGACGAGATCGTCTCCGGCTGGCGCAGCGATCTAAAGGTTGCGGTCTATCTTGATGAAGATCTGCCGCCGGAAAGATTGAAAAAGCTCCAGGGTTTCTGCCTTGATCTAAAGGAAGTAATGCACCTTAAATACATCTCCAAGGATGAGGCCTTGCAGAGGTTTAAGGTGACCTTGGGTGATGATTCAAACTTTCTCGCTGATTTGCCCGAAAACCCGTTGCCGGCTTCACTTGAGTTACTGCTTGATGCGGAGGTGGTGGGATTTAATGATGTTGAACGTCTGGCTCGGCAACTGCGCCGCCAGGTTGGGGTCGATGAGGTGGTTTACGGCAGTTACTGGTTGCGCCAGCTTTTTTCACTGTTGCGGATGGTGAAATATTTTGGTTTTGTATTTGCAGTTTTCCTGTCGTCGGTTACGGTATTCATTGTTGCCAGTACGATCAGGCTTTCGCTTTTTGCCCGTCGTGAAACCATCAGGGTTCTCTATCTGGTCGGGGCAACCCGGCGGTTTGTAGCTATGCCATACCTCTTTGAAGGTGTTTTTCAGGGGGCAGTGGCATCTTCAGTGGCCTTGGGGCTGGCTTTTGTGGTATTTTATTATGTGCGTTTCTGGCTGCAGGAGCAGGTGCCGCAATGGTCAATAGCTCCCCAACTTGAGTTTTTTACAATCCCTTCACTTTTACTCTTTCTTCTGTTAGGCACCATTCTTGGTATTGCCGGTTTCTTGATCTCCTCACGTTGGCTCAGTCGTGATTAAGTTGAGAGCTTTGGTCCTTTGTGGCTGTCGGAATAACAAGGTGTCATCTTTCATCCGGGGAATTTCACAATTGTCATGTTCGACTCGGTCGTATGTTGTTAAAGTATAGAAAATTTATTTGGTCTCTGTTGCTGGTTTTTATAGGAGCTTCGTTCCTCTTGTCGGGGCGGTGCGTGACGTCTGTTAGGGCAGCTGGTAATGACGAGACTGCACGTGATCTGCACACCCTGAATCAGGAGATCCAGAAAGGGCGTAAACAGAGTAACCGGGCCCGTTTGCGGCGCGGTTCTCTGCTGAAAGAGATTGATGATTTAAGCCGCTGGCATAGCGCTCTGAATCAGGACCTTAAAAAACTGGCCGCGGATAGGCGGGCGGCCAGGTTGCAGGTAGAGGAGCAGAAATCTGAAGCCGTCCGGCTGGAGAAGAATTTGGCGGTAATTCGGAAAAAGTTTTGTCAACGTCTTAAAATTCGTTATTGCCAGCCTTCGGGAAAATGGCTCGATTATCTTGATAGTAATGCCGATTTGACTGAAAACCTTAATTCGCTGGTTTATGGCCGGCGGGTTCTGGAAGCCGATAAGAAGTTGCAGAGCTCCTACTTGTCCCTTCTTTCCGAGATCAAAAACCATCATTTGGAACTCGAAAAACGGCACCAGTTTCTGGCTCATCTGGAACAGCAGCAGTCAGATAAAATGGTGATACTGGAAGAAAATATTGCCAAAAAAAATGAGTTGCTGTATAAAATCAAGCATCAGGTTAAGGTCCATGAAAATCTGGTTGTTGAACTTGAAGCGGTTGCCGCCAAGTTAAAGCGGATGACCCGCAAAACGGAGTTAGCAAAAAGCAGATTTGCCGAACTTAAAGGGAGCTTGTCGATGCCGGTGGAAGGGGTTGTCGTCAGCTTTTTTGGCATTGAAAAGGATATTCGCTTTGCGACAGCTACACGTAATAAAGGTATTGAGATCGAGAGCGAAAGCGGCACCCCGGTTAAAGTCGTTTATCCGGGAGAGGTGGCTTTTGCTGCATGGATGAAAGGTTACGGTAATCTCCTGGTGGTTGACCATGGCGGTGGTTATCATTCGGTCTATGCCCACCTCGATAAATTTACCTGTAAAGTTCATGATCAGCTTAAGGCTGCAGATGTAGTCGGCGGAGTTGGGCCGGGAGTTTTTTCCGATACGCCATCACTCTATTTTGAAATTCGCAAAGACGGGGTTCCTGAAGATCCCCTGATCTGGATTAAACAATTATAATCAATAGGTTAAGTTTTGTCTGTTTCTGCAGATTCAAATGTACGATTATCAATCTTTTGGAGGTTTATAGGGATGATTGAAAGAAATAAAGGAAAATCGATAACTGTTGGTGTTTTGATTGCGTTAGCGGCATTTTTGTTTATTCATCTGGGTGTGCTCCCGGGAAATTCGAGAGCTCTGGAAGAATCTAAGGTGGCAGATGAAAAGAGTCCTTATGAATATATAAAGCTTTATACCGACACTTTGAATCTGGTGCAGAAAAACTATGTCGAAGAAGTGACTATCAAGAAGTTGGTTTATGGTTCAATAAAAGGAATGCTGGCTGACCTTGATCCGCATTCGAGTTTTATGCCACCGGAAATGTTTAAGGAGATGCAGGTCGAGACCACCGGTTCTTTTGGTGGATTAGGGATTGAAATTACTATTCGTGACGGAGTTTTGACGGTAGTCTCACCGATTGAAGATACTCCGGCATTTCGCGCTGGGGTTGAAGCCGGTGACCGGATTATCAAAATTGACGGTGAACTCAGTAAAGATATGACTTTGATGGAGGCGGTCAAGAAGATGCGCGGCCAGAAAGGTACTGAGATTACTATTTCAATAATGCGGGAAGGTTTGAATCAGCTTCTTGATATCAAAATCATCCGCGCTGTTATCAAGGTTGCGAGTGTTAAAAGTCGGATGTTGACTGATGATATAGCTTATATTCGTCTGTCCCAGTTTCAGTCCCGGACTTACGCTGATTTAAACAGCAAAATGAAAAAGTTGAAAGAGGACCACACGATTACGGGGTTGGTGCTTGATATGCGGAATAATCCCGGCGGTCTGTTGCAGCAGGCGGTTAAGGTTTCTGACTATTTTTTGAAATCAGGTCTGATTGTTTATACGGACGGCCGTATCAGTAAGCAGAATATGCGTTATCGGGCTTATGATGACGGTACTGAAGGTGATTACCCAATCGTCGTTCTGGTTAATGGCGGCAGTGCCAGTGCTTCGGAAATTGTTGCCGGAGCCCTGCAGGATCACAAGCGGGCTTTAGTTATGGGCAGTCCGAGTTTTGGTAAAGGTTCGGTTCAGACCATTGTTCCGCTTGATGACGGCTCAGCTGTGCGTTTGACAACTTCTCTTTACTATACCCCTTCCGGACGTTCAATTCAGGCCAAGGGAATTGAACCTGATGTTCTGGTTGAAGCGGGTGAAGTCGTCCGGAAAAATAATAAGGGTTTTATGCGCGGTATCAAAGAGAAAGACCTTAAAGGTCATTTCGAAACTGGTACCGGCAATGGAGTTGAAAAAGCTAAAGATACGCCGAAACCGAAGATCAAGGAAGAGCCGGGAAAGGACTCTGAAAAGGCGGCTGAATCATCCTCGAAGAAAGAGCTTAAGGATAAGAATGAATGGCGTAAGGATATTCAGGTTGTGCGAGCTGTGGAACTGCTTCAGGGATGGCAGGTATTTAAAGGGCTGGGGGCGCAGTAAGCCGGAAGATCTCCGGCTTCCGGTCGAGTGGTAATGGTTAATTATAGTGTCTAAATGGCTGTGGATCAAGCTTGCTGCCGGTCTCAGTGTCGTGATTTTACTGGTCAGTCTCGGCTATCTGATTGCTGATCGCGGGAGTGCGGTTTCGTCGGTGTCCCGCTCCCCGGCGGCGGTGCCGCTGGCAGTGTCTGACAAGATAGTACAAAAAGAGCAGTTGCAGGACCCTGATGCAGCTCTCTCATGGTTGTTGGAGGCGCTGGTAGTCAGTGAGCCGGGGCTCACAGTTAAAGAGTCATCCCGGGTTATGTATAATGGCCGGCTGTCATGGAAACGGGTGCTTCTGCAAGGGATCTCCAGTGATATCGAAAATCTGTCAGGAATTTTGGAGTCTTCCCGGAAAACTCTGATTCAGGAGTTTAATTATCAGCTTTTGCTTAGCTGTGAGCCGGATTGTGGGAATTTAAGTTTTCTTCTGATTGACGGATTTGAGGTTGTGGTCGTAGCGAATTTTATTGCGGCCGGTGTAAAATCTGATCCGAAACCTGAATCCAAGCTGCCGCAGCTTGCGATTGTTATTGATGATCTTGGACGGAGTCTGAAAAGTGCGGCCGACTTTGCTGCTCTTGACATACCTTTAACTTTTGCAGTTTTTCCCAAACTTCCTGAATCGCGTGCGGTCGCCGAATATTTTACTTCCCAGCAGCGGGACATCTTGTTGCATATGCCGATGGAACCGCGTGATTATCCGGATCAGGATCCGGGGCCGGGTGCCGTTTTCATGGTCATGAATGATCATGAACTGCGTCAGATATTGTGTGATGATCTTGAATCTGTGCCGGGAATTATCGGAGTCAATAACCATATGGGCTCACGTTTGACGGCTGATCCTCAGAAAATGGCTCAGATTATGGCAATTCTCAGAGGGCGTGACCTCTTTTTTCTGGACAGTCGTACAATCGCTGATAGTGTTGCTTACAAAAGCGCAGTCAAAGTGGGAATTCCGGCTTTACAGCGGGATGTATTTCTTGATAATGATAGAAATATTGATAATATTCTGGAGCAATTTCGAGTTTTGATTGAGATTGCCAGGGTTAAAGGGGAAGCTATCGGGATTGGCCATCCCTATCCTGAAACTCTTCAGGCTTTATCTCGGGTCGCTGAAATTGCTGAATCAGCCGGAGTTGAAATTGTGCCGGTGCGTAATTTTTTGCACCCCGCTCTCACCAAATTGCCAGGATTAAGGTCATTGCTGGTACAAGGTGCGTCAGCACCCCAGCTGTGACCCTGCTTATGATAAATGACTTCTGGGTTTAAAAACCCGATGCAGGAATTTAAACGGGACGATGGCGAAGCGATGTTCGACGTCATTTGTTGTTGCTTTATGGTGACACACTGAACAGTTAATTTAAAAGATTTAGATTACGGAGTTACTTTTCATGATTCAAGGAATGGTTTTCGCATTTCTGGGTGGTCTCGGGCTTTTTCTCTACGGTATGCGAATTATGTCCGAGGGACTGCAGAAGGTTGCCGGAAATCGTTTGCAGCAGGTATTGGAAAAGTTGACAACCAATCGGATTGCCGCTTTTCTGGTCGGTACCACCGTTACCGCAATTGTTCAGAGCAGCAGCGCGACTACCGTGATGGTGGTCGGTTTTGTTAATGCCGGTCTGATGAACCTGATGCAGGCTATTGGAGTTATTCTTGGGGCTAATATCGGTACTACCGTGACCGCTCAGATGATAGCTTTTAAGGTAACTCAGTACGCCCTGCCAGCAATTGGGATTGGGGTTGCACTTAAATTTTTCAGCAGCAATCGCCGTTGGCAGTATTTCGGTGAAATTCTGCTTGGTTTCGGTATGCTTTTTTATGGTCTGGATGTGATGAAGGACGGCTTTGCCGTACTTAAAATCCAGCCTTTTTTTCAGGATGCTTTTGTTACATTCAGTCATAATCACATTATGGCAGTAGTGGCCGGGGCCCTGCTGACCATAATTCTGCAAAGTTCGAGCGCAACCGTCGGTATTACCATGACCCTGGCTGCCAGCGGCGCTTTAACCTTTACCGGTGGTTTAGGTCTGATTCTGGGTGAGAATATCGGTACTACCATAACTGCCCTGATTGCCAGTATCGGGACCAACGTTTCGGCGAAGCGGGCAGCCCGGGCCCATATGGTGATTAATGTTCTCGGGGTTGTTTATGTTATGTTGCTGTTTCCACTTTTCGCCAAACTGGTCGATGATTTTACGCCTGGTAATCCGGACATGATGATTACCACCGCCCAGCAGACAGCTCAGTATGCGATGTCGATTGGGGACAAGCCCTTTATTGCCCGGCATCTGGCAAATGCACATACATTTTTTAATGTATTTAACTGTATGATCTTTCTGCCCTTGGTCGGGATTCTGGCTAAGATCTGTATCTGGATGGTCCCTGCCAGTGATGATGAAGAGGATACCTACCATCTGCGTTATCTCGATAACCGGGTTTTGGATACACCGCCGCTGGCCTTAGCTCAAGCCCGGAAAGAGACCACCTGGATGGCAAATCTCAGTTTTCGCATGTTTGAGCAGACAATGGAGTGTTTTGAAAACTACTCCCAGAAGCTGGTTGACAAAGTCTATCGCAAGGAAGAGACGATTGATATGCTGCAGAAAGAGATTACCGATTTTCTGGTTAATGTGAGTCAGTCTTCCACGACCCCCGAGCTCTCGCGTGAGGTTAATGCGACAATGTATATGGTCAATAATATTGAACGTATGGGTGACCATTGTGAAAATCTGATTCGCCTGATTGAACGCATGCATGAAGATAAGATTGAGTTCAGTGAAGAGGCGATGACTGAAATAGCGACCATCAAAGATAAAACCCGCGAGTTTTTTCTACACGTTGTGAATGGTCTGGAAAATGGCAATAGCGGCAAATTCATGATGCTTGCCAAAGGCTTTGAAGGGAGTATCAACTCACTTGAGGACCGCTATCGTAATCGGCATATTGAGCGTTTAAGTGCAAATTGCTGTTCAGTGGTGCCGGGCCTGGTTTTTATAGATATCCTCACTAATTTTGAAAAAATCGGTGACCACTGTTTTAATATCTGCGAAACTATTGCCGGGATAAAATAGGCTTTTATCCGGCTCTTGATCTTCTTTGATAAGGTGAGAAATAGATGAATATTAAAAAACATGTCAAACGTGGACTTTGGAATCATCTCATGAAGAGCGGTATTGAGATGGGTCTTGCCAGTATTATATATGAAGTCGGAGTCGCGTCTAAGTATGTTAACCACGCGATGCGGACCGGGGATCTGGGTCTGGCTGGAACAAGTAACCTTTATGGAGAAGACCAGCTGGCTCTGGATGTTGTCGCGGATGAAATTATCAAGGATCGTCTTGACCATACCGGTCGGGTAAGCCGGATTATTTCTGAAGAGCAGAGTGAGATAGTGATTTTTGAACGCCAGAGCCGCGTCGGCGGCTATTCGGTCTGTTATGATCCCCTGGATGGCTCTTCGCTGGTTGATGTCAATCTCTCAGTCGGCACGATTGTCGCAATCTATGCCGGTGATGACCCCTTGCAGAGTGGCCGGCATCAGGTAGGAGCGATGTATGTCCTTTATGGTCCCCGCACTACCCTGGTTTATGGTGCCAGCAATGGCGTACATGAGTTTACGTTGAATAATCTGGGTGAGTATGTTTTGACCCAGGAGTATATTCAGGTTAAGGAAAGAGGCAAGATTTTCAGTCCCGGCGGTATCCGGCGGGACTATCTGCCGGAGCATGAAGAGATCGTTAAAAAACTGGAAAATGATGGTTACAAACTGCGTTACAGTGGTGGTTTTGTGCCGGATATTAATCAAATTCTTTTAAAAGGTGGTGGCCTTTTTATGTATCCGGCAACGACTAAGGCGGAACATGGCAAACTGCGTCTGCCGTTTGAGCTTAATCCGATGGCTTATCTGATAGAGCTGGCCGGGGGAGCCGCCAGTGACGGTCGCCGGCCCATTTTAGAGCTTGATTGTTACGACCTTGATCAGCGCAGTCCCGTATATATCGGTAGCCGGGAAGAGGTTGAAATGGCGACGCAGTATTTTAAATGAGAGATGTAATCCCGAACTTTTGTGGAGAAATATGATGAAATCTAAAGAAATTTTAACCGGGTTTACATTCGACGATGTTCTGATTCAGCCGAATTATTCCAATGTTCTGCCGAATCAGGTCGATCTTTCAACCTGGTTGACAAAGGATATAAAACTTAATTCTCCGTTGTTGAGTGCGGCGATGGATTCGGTAACTGAATCCAAAACAGCAATCTGTATGGCGCGTGAGGGTGGTATCGGCATAATTCATAAAAATATGTCGGTCGAAGACCAAGCTTTAGAGGTTGACAAGGTCAAAAAATCAGAGAGCGGTATGATTGTTGATCCAATCACCATGGCGCCTGAGCACAAGGTTCACGAAGTATTGGCGGTGATGGAGAAATATCGTATTTCCGGGGTGCCGATTGTTGACGGCGATCAGCTGGTTGGTATCGTTACTAATCGGGATTTGCGTTTTGAGACCCGGATGGACCGCTCACTGCGTGATATCATGACCAAAGATAATTTGGTGACGGTGACCAAAGGCATCAGCATGGATGAGGCCAAAGTTTTGTTGCATGAACATCGGATTGAAAAACTGCTGGTAGTTGATGAGAAGAATCGGCTCCAGGGTTTGATTACGATTAAAGATATTGAGAAAACACGCAAGTATCCGGATTCCTGTAAAGATAGTATGGGGCGTCTGCGGGTCGGGGCGGCTGTCGGTGTTGCCGGCGATCGCGAAGCCCGAATTGAGGCACTGCTTAAAGCCGGAGTCGATGCGATTGTAATCGATACCGCCCACGGTCATAGTCAAGGGGTGCTTGATGCGGTGGCCGCAACCCGGGCAACTTTTGACTGCCAGTTGATTGTCGGCAATGTCGCTACGGCCGGTGGGGCTGAAGCTTTGATTAAAGCTGGGGCAGATGCGATTAAAATCGGTATTGGTCCGGGTTCGATCTGTACGACCCGAATTGTTGCCGGTATCGGCGTGCCTCAGGTCAGTGCTCTGCTCGATTGTAATGAGGTTGCGGAAAAGTACGGGGTGCCGATGATCGCTGACGGCGGCATAAAATTTTCCGGAGATGTGGTTAAGGCGATTGCATCCGGGGCCCAGACCGTGATGATTGGCTCGCTCTTTGCCGGTACTGAAGAGAGTCCCGGCGAAACTATTCTCTATCAGGGCCGCAGTTATAAACTTTATCGCGGCATGGGCTCTTTAGGGGCAATGCAGTCGGGAAGTAAGGATCGTTATTTTCAGGACGGCATAGACGACCAGAAAAAACTGGTGCCGGAAGGGATTGAGGGCCGGGTTCCTTATAAAGGGCATCTTTCATCAAGTATTTATCAACTCTTAGGCGGATTGCGTTCGGGAATGGGATACGCCGGTTGTGCTGATATTGAGCAGTTGCGTCATGATGCCCGGATGACAAGAATAACCCCTGCGGGTCTGCGGGAAAGCCATGTTCATGATGTGATTATTACCAAAGAAGCACCTAATTATCGCTTGGAATAATAATAAGGAAAACTATGCAGCAGCATGATATTCACGAGGAGAAGATCTTAGTCCTCGATTTTGGCTCACAATATACTCAGCTAATTGCCCGCCGGGTACGTGAGCATAAAGTCTACTGTGAGATTCATCCCTATAGTATCGATATAGAGACGATACGAAAGTTTTCTCCGAAGGGAATAATTCTCTCCGGCGGGCCTTCAAGTACCTACGGCAGCAGTGCTCCTCATGTCGATACTGGGGTATTTGCTTTAAATGTGCCAATTTTGGGGATCTGCTACGGCATGCAGGAGATTGCCGAACAGCTGGGTGGAGAGGTTGGACATTCCGAGCAGCGTGAATTCGGGATGGCGAGTCTTAATGCTCTGACTGACGATCCTTTGTGGGCGAATTTGAACTTTCCCGAGCAGGTCTGGATGAGTCACGGCGATAAAGTTCTGGCTCTGCCGGAGGGCTTTACCGCGATCGGGGCGACTGAGAATGCGGCTATTGCCGCTTTTGCCAATCAGGAAAAACGGGTTTGGGGATTGCAGTTTCATCCCGAAGTTGTTCATACCGTTAATGGCCAGCAGCTATTAAAAAACTTTGTCTATTCGATCTGTGGCTGTGGCGGTCTCTGGACAATGCACTCATTTATTGAAACCACGATTGCCGATATCAGAGCTCAGGTTGGTGCTGGAAAAGTTATCTTAGGCTTAAGTGGCGGGGTTGACTCCTCGGTTGCGGCTATGCTTCTGCACAAGGCTCTCGGCGATCAGTTGACCTGTATCTTTGTCAATAACGGAGTCTTGCGTCATGATGAAGCCGAGCAGGTGCAGGAGATGTACGGCCGGCATTTCAAGATGAACTTACGCTATGTTGATGCGAGCCAGAGCTTTCTTGATCTTTTAGTCGGGGTCACTGATCCTGAGAAGAAGCGTAAAATAATTGGCAATGAGTTTATTCGGGTTTTTGAAGATGAAGCGCATGAAATCGAAGATGTCAATTTCCTGGCCCAGGGAACCTTATATCCAGATGTGATTGAGAGTGTCTCATTTAAAGGTCCGTCAGCGGTAATCAAGAGCCATCACAATGTTGGTGGCCTGCCGGAACATATGAAACTCGAACTGGTTGAACCCTTACGTGAACTTTTTAAGGATGAGGTACGGGAAGTCGGACGCGAACTGGGCTTGCCTTCCGAAGTTGTTGACCGTCAGCCTTTTCCGGGGCCGGGTCTGGCCATCCGGGTGCTGGGTGAGGTCACAGAGGCCCGGCTTAAAATTTTGCGTCAGGCCGATGCTATTCTGCTTGAAGAGATTCGCGCAGCCGGACTCTATCTTGAGATCTGGCAGTCATTCGCGGTTTTGATTCCGGTTAAAACGGTCGGGGTCATGGGGGATGAGCGTACTTATGAAAAAGTTATTGCCCTGCGGGCAGTCAACAGTCGCGATGGTATGACCGCCGACTGGGTGCGTCTGCCTTATGATCTTCTGGGGCGTATTGCCAACCGAATTATTAATGAAGTCAGAGGTGTGAACCGGGTGGTTTACGATATTTCGTCAAAGCCCCCCGGAACCATAGAGTGGGAATAGAGGACTAAGCTATGGGGCAGGCAGGTCGTATAATTATTGTTGATCGCAAAAGCCGGATTCGGCAGGAGACTGCCGATGCCTTACGTGAACTCGGGTTTCAGGTGGATGAGTTTGATAGCGGAGAAGAGGTTCGGGCGCAGCTTAAGAAATCATCCTGTCAACTGCTTCTGGCAGAGGTCAGTATGCTGCCCGGCGGCGGGGTCGAATTTCTTCTCGGTGAAGATGCGATTCTCTCGTCAACCGCTGTAGTTTTGATGGCGTCGGCGACGTCTGTAGACGATGTTGCCGCCGTAATGCGGGCCGGTGCCGCCGATTTTATTCAGCGGCCTTACGGGCTTGAAGAGCTTTGCCTGCGGATCGAAAAAGCGCTCAAGGTGCGTTTCTATGAAAATGAGATCACCTATCTGCGTCATGAGCGGGATATTATCTACCGATTTGATAATTTTATTGGAGAGAGTGATGCGATTAAGCAAGTTTTTGCTCTTTTAAATAAAGTTTCGGCGAGTAATGCCAGTATTTTGATCTCTGGTGAAACCGGAACCGGGAAGGAGCTGGTGGCCGGTGCCATTCACTACAGCAGCCCTCGTTCGGCAAAGAGTTTTATTAAAGTTAATTGTGCCGCCTTGCATGATAATCTCCTGGAAAGTGAACTTTTCGGTCACGAAAAAGGGGCTTATACCGGTGCCAGCCGGCAGCGTATCGGCCGTTTTGAACAGGCCGATCGGGGCACTCTCTTTCTTGATGAGATTGGTGATATGAGTCTCGGAACCCAGGCTAAGCTGCTGCGGGTTTTGCAAGAGAAGGAGTTCGAGCGTTTAGGCGGAGATAAAACCATTAAGGTGGATGCCCGCATAATTTCTGCATCCAATAAGGATCTGGCCAAGATAATCCGGGAAGGTAATTTCCGCGAGGATCTTTTTTATCGGATAAATGTAATCAACGTTCATATCCCGCCTCTGCGTGAACGGCGTGAAGATATTCCGCTTTTGGCGGAGTCTTTCATTCGCAAGTTCTCAGCTGATTTGAAGAAGAATGTTACTTCTCTGCATCCTGACGCCGCCAAGTTTCTGCAGAAGCATCACTGGTCGGGAAATGTCCGGGAGTTGCAGAATTGCATTGAACGGGCGATGTTGATGAGTGACGGTCCTGAAATTATGGTTGCGGATCTTCTGTTTATGCGGGATTTGAGATCGGGTGATGGAGCCGATGAATCCTGTGCCATGTTTAAGCTGCCGCCTCAGGGGCTGAAGCTCGACGATGTTGAGCGCTCACTGATTGTAGAGACTTTAGAAGCCTGCAACTGGGTCCAGAAAGATGCGGCCGAGATGCTGGGCATAAGTAAGCGGGTGATGAACTACAAAGTCAAACAGCTCGGCCTGGCTAACGCCCGCTGGCTCAAGAATAAATAGATGACCAAACTAAATCTTAAGGGTGTGACCCGGCAGGAGTTGGTGCAGCATCTTGCGGGAATCGGAAAGGAACGTTACCGGGCAGATCAGATTATCCGCTGGCTCTACCTGCAGCGGGTCAAAGATATCGATAAGATGAGTAACCTCTCTTTAAGTTGCCGGGAGCATTTGCGCGGATTCTCATTTGTCGGTCAGCTGGAATTGGTTAAAGAGCAGATATCGCAGGATGGTACCCGGAAATTTCTTTTCCAATTAGCCGACGGTCACACCGTTGAGACCGTTCTCATCGCCGAAAAAGATCGTTTAACCCTCTGTATTTCGACTCAGGTCGGCTGCCGTATGGGCTGCCGTTTCTGTCTGACCGGAGGTTCCGGTTTTGAGCGCCAGTTGAGTGCCGCTGAAATTATCGATCAGGTAATTCAGGTTGCTGAAATCATTGCGCCTGAAAGTCAGGGTCGGGGTCCGATCACCAATATTGTCTTGATGGGTATGGGCGAGCCCCTCGATAATTTCGATGAGGTTGTCAAGGCTCTTGAGATTTTTATGTACGATGACGGGATGCAGTTTTCCCACCGTCGGCTGACGCTTTCAACCTGCGGTCTGGCCCCGGAAATTATTGAACTTGGAAAACGGATATATGTCTCTCTGGCAATTTCCTTAAATGCTGCGGATGATGCCCTGCGCAGTGAGTTGATGCCGGTTAACCGCCGTTATGATCTGGCCCAGCTGCTGGCCGCCTGCCGTACTTATCCGGCGACTAACCAGCGCCGGATAACCTTTGAGTATATAATTTTTGCCGGTCTCAATGATTCCCTGGAAGATGCCGAACGTCTGGCTGAATTAATTGGAAATATGCCTGCCAAAATCAATTTAATTCCCTTTAATGAGCATCCTGAATTACCGTTTAAACGGCCGGAACATCAGCGGATAGTTGATTTTGTGAACTGTTTACAGCGGCATGGTATGACGGTTATGACCCGGCGGAGCAAGGGCGCTGATATCAGCGCTGCCTGCGGCCAGTTGCGGGAAGCTGTGACTGCCGGTCAAGTTTAAATTTGACCGGGATCAGTCAGTTAGTCGACAAAGGCAAATTCAAGCGAGAAAGTGCCGAAATCAGTGGTGAAAGGCAGACCCACTATTGCTGATTTAGTGACATGGGTGATGGTGTGGTTCTCGCCGGTAATGATGGTCGGGATGCCGGCGGTCAGGTTAATGTTCTGGGCTTCAAGTTTGTTCCGGGCATCACCGCAGATCATGTTTGTAAGTTCACCGACAGCATCGTGGACATCGGCATTGAGTTCATCATGAACTTCGCCCAGCATTTTTTCGAGAACGGCTTTGATGCAGGGGAATGTGAAAGTGATCGAAAGCGAACCGTCCTTGTCACCAGCCAGCCCGATGATGCCGGTAATGTCTCCGGTTGCTGTTGGGTCTTTTTTTATGTAAGGTTTGCCTGGTTTTGAGGTCATGAATGCCATTGTTTTTAGAACATTCATGGTGGCTTCGATGAAGGGGTTGATGTAACGTACATCCACGGGCTGGTCTCCTTAGCTGTTGTGGTATAAAGTTAAATAACTTTATACCACCTAAATATCGTAGTTGAACGATTTTAAATCCGGAAAAACCTCAAGAAACATTGACTTAGTAGCAAATTGTACGGACAAGTTCAAGTATTTTTATGGATTTTTTTTTGACTTGTTGTTAGTATCGAAGATTGACCATTAAAGAGTATGCGTAACGCGGACTTTGCGTACAAGTAGGAGCTTTTAGATACGTTTTCTTGTTTTTGTGTAAGAAAACAACCTGTAAGGCAATAAATTATTACCTGGACAATAAGTGTGAAAAAAAAATTTCAATGGAGTTTGTTGCTTCTGATACTTTTTCTGCTTTTTTCAAGCGGGCCGGTTTCGGCGGCGGATAAGTTAAGCTTGTGTCAGCGCCTGGCAGCGGAAAAGGGTGTCGACCGAGTCATGGTGATGCGCTATTGTCCAGATAAAAAGAGCGGCTTTCATGTCGATACTAAGATAATTGGTAAAAACCTGAAACAGGTTGAATATAAAGCAACTTATGACCATTTTTTAACACCGCCTTCAGTTCGTAAGGCGCAGTCTTTTCTGGATAAAAATCGAGATTGGCTGCAGTTGGTAGAGAAAAAATTTAAGGTCGAAGCTAAAGTCATTACCGCGATTTTTCTGATTGAGTCTGATCTTGGACGTTATCCGGGTCGCTACCCTCTGCTAAAGGTATTTACTTCTCTGGCGTCCTGTGACCAAGAGGAATATCTACGGGTGGTGTTTAAAGAGTTAAAGGTCAGCTACCCTGACTTGGATTATAAATGGCTTAAAAAAAGAGCTCGAAAAAAAGCTGCATGGGGTTATACTCAATTAGTGGCGTTACTGCAGCTTGCTGATCGGCTCGATGTCGAAACGGTTAAGGGCTCCTGGGCCGGCGCGTTTGGTATTTGTCAGTTTATTCCGAGCAGCTGTTTAAGCTATGCCGTTGACGGCAGTGGCGATGGTCGGATCGACCTTTACGATTTCAAAGATGCTGCGGCGAGTGTCGCCAACTATCTCAAAGCTCACGGTTGGCAGTTGGGACTCACCGTGAAGCAACAGGAGAAAGTTGTCTGGAGTTACAACCACAGCCAGCTCTACTGTCAGACTGTGGTGGCGTTGGCGGGGCGGTTGCAATAAAATGCCGGAGAGTTTGGAGAGTTTAAAGTCAGGATCCTTGATCACTTTTGAAGGGATCGAAGGGTGCGGTAAATCAACTCAGATTGTTATGCTGGCTGAGCGGCTGCGCAAGTTGGGTCATGCGGTGGTTATTTCGCGTGAGCCCGGAGCGACCCGTCTCGGGAAACAGTTGCGGGATCTGCTGTTGGATCCGACGCATGATCCTGACGCTTTAACCGAGTTACTGCTCTATCTTGCAGATCGCCGGGAACATTGTCGCCGGGTAATCAGTCCGGCCCTGGATCGGGGTGAGATTGTTTTGCTCGATCGTTTTGTTGATTCAACCTGGGTCTATCAGGGTTTTGCCGCTCCGGCCGCAGCTGCGGTCGGAGAAAGTGCCGCAGTTTCAGCTGAAAATATCGATATGTTAAATCGTCTGGTGGTCGGGGCATACTGGCCGCAGCTTACCTGTCTTCTTGATTGCCCCGCTGAAATAGGTCTCAAGCGGGCCCGGCAGCGAAATATTGAAACCGGTGATGTTGGTATCGCAGATCGCTTTGAGCAACGTCAGCTCTATTTTCATGAACAGGTCCGGGCCGGTTTTCTGCATCTGGCAAAGGTTGAAAAAGAGCGCTTTTGTATCTTTGATGCTGCCCGGTCGATTGCTGACATTCATGATGAAATCTGGCAGGAGTTTTCGCGCCGGATTCGATTGAGTGCAATATGCCGTTAGCTGATCTTCTGGGGCAGGATTTGGCCCGTGACCGCCTGCTTAAAATGGTGGCGCAAACCCGGGTACCGCAGACCCTGCTTTTTTCCGGGCCGCAGGGAGTCGGAAAAAACCTGGCGGCGATGATGCTGGCACAGGCTTTGAGTTGTCGCGAACCGGAAAACGGAGATGCCTGCGGTAAGTGTCCCGCCTGTATTCAGATTCAGCGCAAGCTCTACCCCGATCTTTTATTGATTGCAGCTGAAAATCAGCAGATAAAGATCAATCAGGTTGCTGAAATTCAGGATTTCATCAGTTATTCGCCGCTGGTAGGTGAGCATCGGATCGTGATTATTAAAGATGCTCATAAACTCAACCTGACAGCGGCAAATGCCCTTTTGAAAACCCTGGAAGAACCTGCACCTGCTGTTCTTTTTATACTTTTAAGTCACCGGCATCATCTGTTGTTGGCGACTATTTTGTCACGTTGTCTGCGACTTCAGTTTGTTTCACTGCCGCAAGCGGCAGTAGTTAAAATTCTGGAGCAGCAGGAACCTGTCGGTGAGGACGCCGCAGTGAGTGGTGATGCAATACTTGCGGCGGCTGCCTGGTCCGGCGGAAGTATGGGCCGGGCCCAATTCTTTCTGGTTGAAGAAAACCTTGCCTGGGGTCGTGAATTTATCGGGAAATTCAGTCATTTGCCGCAAGCGACTATCCTTGCAGCACTTGATCTGGCGGAAGTTACAGCTCAGTTTGCAGAGCGCGAAATGGTTTTTTTTCTGTTGCGCAGTTTTCTGCATGATGCATTATTGTCAGCTCAGGGTATAGGTATGCAGCGGGAATCTGAAGTGCAGATTTCATCTGCTGACTGGAGTGCGGATGTTACTCGGTTTGCCGCTCTCGGTGAAATGAGAATTTTAGCAGTTCGACAACGACTTCTGGCCTTGGAACAGGCTCAGGGGATAAACGTAAATATTAAATTAGCTTTTGAAGCTTTTTTTACAGCAATTATTTCCGGTATTGCCGGATCAAATAGAGGTTTTTAATCGATGGTTAAACGTTATGCCGGGATCTCTTTTCGTTGTTCCCGCAGGGTCTACTGTTTTGAGGTTGGAGCTTTAAGCCTAAAAGTCAATGATGATGTTGTGGTTGAAACTGACCGCGGAGTTAATATGGGCCAGGTCGTGGTGTCGCCGGAGACGGCTACGCTACCGGAAGGGGTGCCCGTTGAGAGCGTGAAGAAGGTTTTGCGCAAGGCTCGGCAAGATGATTTTGAGAAATTGCAGGAGAACACCCGGCGTGAGCTTGAAGTGGCTCAAGTCTGTCAGGAGAAAATCAAATCATTCAAGTTGAAGATGAAGCTGGTTCGGGCTGAGTTTATGCACGACGGCAACCGGGTAATCTTCTATTTTACGGCCGAAAACCGGGTCGATTTCCGCGAGCTGGTGAAAGATCTTGCGCATACTCTGCATGTCAGAGTTGAGATGCGTCAGATCGGGATTCGGGATGCCGCCGGGATGATCGGCGGGGTCGGGATTTGCGGCCGCGAACTCTGCTGTTCCGCTTTTCTCTCAACCTTTGCTCCGGTTACTGTCAAGATGGCCAAGGAACAGAATCTCGCCCTGAACCCGATGAAAATTTCCGGTATCTGCGGTCGTCTGATGTGTTGCTTGGGCTATGAATATGAAAACTACAGCCACGCTGCCGGGGCCCGTAAGGGGGGCAACAACCGGCGTCGGGGCGGCAAGAATTCTGATACAGGTTCCGGGAACCGCGGCGCTCAAGATGCAAAAAATGTTTCCGGCGAGAAAGAGGGAGCCGGGAATAAGGATAATTCATCCCATAAAGTAAATTCCCGACCGCCACACAAGGAAGAAAAACGGGATGCTCAATCATCTGTGAATTCACCGGCTGAAACTGCGGCCGGGAAAAAAGATTTTAAGCCCAAAGATAAGTCTGTCCAAGAAACTGTTTCTAAGGAAAGCGGCCAGCAAGATTCGGGACAGAAAGAGTCAGGTCAAAAAGAATCCGGGGCGAAAAAAACTGGTTCCGGCAGGCCCCGTTCGAAAAAATCGAGTAGAAGAGGGTCACGTTCGGGGAAAGGCCCCCGAGGTGATAAAAACCTTGAAAAGAGGAAAAGTCAAACGTCATGAGTGCTGCGCAAAATAGCAAAATTTGTTACATTACAACGCCAATTTACTACGTTAATGATGTTCCCCATATTGGTCACGCCTATACCACGATTGCGGCGGATGTTATCGCCCGTTATCAGCGTTTGCTCGGGAAAGAGGTTTTTTTTCTTACAGGTACCGATGAACATGGCCTGAAAATTGAGAAAACCGCCACTGCCAAAGGTATGAGTGCGAAAGATCTGGTGGATGATGTCGTTAAGCGCTATATCCATCTCTGGCAGGTCCTAAACATATCCAACGATGATTTTATTCGTACGAGTGAGGAGCGGCATTACCGGGCGGTGCATGCCTTTTTTGACCGGGTTAAAGCGCATGGTGCAGATAATATATATCTCGGCCACTATGAGGATTGGTACTGCGTTCCTTGCGAAACCTTCTGGACTGAAGCGCAGCTGGAAGAGGGCAACTGTCCCGAATGCAAACGTGCGGCGGAACGGGTTAAAGAAGAGAGCTATTTTTTCAAAATGTCGGCCTTTCAGCAGCGTCTGCTCGACTACCTGGACGAGAATGAAAACTTTGTCCGGCCCAAAGGTAAACTCAATGAGATTTTAGGTTTCTTGCGTGAGGATCTGCGTGATTTAAGTATCAGTCGCAGTAGTTTTAGCTGGGGTATTCCGGTGCCGGATGATGAACGGCATGTTATCTACGTCTGGTTCGATGCGTTGATCAACTATCTGACAGCCGCCGGTTTTCCGGATGATATGGAGCGTTTTGAGAAACTCTGGCCGGCGGATATCCACCTGATCGGTAAAGATATCCTGCGTTTTCATGCGGTTTACTGGCCGACATTTCTCTTCGCCGCTGATCTGCCGCTGCCAAAGAAAGTTTTTGCTCACGGCTGGTGGACGGTTGAGGGTGAAAAAATGTCGAAATCACTTGGTAATGTTGTCGATCCCGAAGTGGTGGTTAATGAGTTCGGGGTTGATGCCTTCCGCTATTTTCTGCTGCGTGAGGTGCCTTTCGGGTTGGATGGTGATTTCTCACAAACTGCATTGAAAGGCCGTATCAACAGTGAACTGGCAAATGATCTCGGAAACCTTTTGAGCCGCACGGTCTCAATGGTCAAAAAATACCGGCAGCAGATTATTCCGGCGGCTGACTGCGAGAGTATTCATTATAAAGAGTTTGCGGCGTTAAATGAAGAAATTAAACAAAATGTCGCGGCGGCGATAGATGATCTCGCCTTTCATAAAATGCTGGCTGCAGCCTGGCGTCTGGTCGAAAAATGTAACCGTTTTATTGATGAACAGGCCCCCTGGGCTCTGGCCAAAGATGAGTCAAAAGCGGCTGAACTTGATCAGGTGCTCTATTGTGTATTAGAGAGTCTCAGACTTTTGAGTCTCTACTTGAATCCGATAATGCCGGAAAAAACGCAGCAGATGGCCGAACAGCTCGGTCAGAAAAACCCCATCGAACAGAGTGGTCCAGATATATTTACATGGGGTCAGCTTGAGACCGGAGTCGAAGTTACAAAGGGTAAGTCACTCTTTCCGCGTTTGGATTAATATAATCTATGGTTGTTTGCAATGGCGTATGAAGGCAGGAGAAAGAGACGTAACAAGCAGGCGATTGCCGTGGCTGAGATTGTCGGCGGGGTGCTTGATACACGCCGCTTGAAAATGCGCCTGCTGCATGAAGATATTTTCCGGCAGTGGCAGAAAATTGTCGGTAAAGGCCTGGTCGATAAATGTCAGCCGAGTCGGATTAAAGGTCACACTCTCCATTTAGATGTTACCAGCAGCTCTTGGGCGCATCAGTTGATCTACCTCCAGGAAGAGATCATCAGCCGGGTCAATAAACTTGCCGGGACTCTGCTGATCGCTTCAATTCATTGTCGGGCGGTTAAAAAAAAAGAGCTTAAGATTGTCAATCCTGAAACTAAATCAGTAGATCAGGTGTTTCCTGTTGACCTGGTTTCCGAAGCTGAAACCAGAAAATGGCAGAGTGAGATTGCAACTCAAATTAAAGACCCTGATCTCTGCGCTCTGCTGAGTCGGATGCGCTGCCACAGTGAGATCAAAAGGCGTGCGGCGCAGGATCTAAAATGAGTACGGCCGTCGGTGAGCTTTTTCTGATTGCCACCCCAATTGGCAATCTTGCCGATATTACATTGCGGGCTCTAGAAACCTTGCGGCAGGTTGATCTGGTTGCCGCCGAAGATACGCGTACCGCCAAAAAACTTTTCAATCACTACCAAATTACGGCCCCGTTAGTCTCCCTGCACGATAATTCATCAGCTAAACGACTTGATGATCTGCTTGATAAACTGCAGTCGGGAATGAAGATCGGGGTGATCTCTGAAGCCGGAACCCCGGGGATTTCTGATCCCGGTTATCGTCTGATCCAGATGGCGGCCGCTGCAGCCATCAGAATTACCCCCATACCCGGAGCTTGTGCCGCCATTTCAGCTCTCTGTGCCAGTGCTTTACCACTTGATTCTTTCTACTTTGCCGGTTTTCTGCCCAGCCGTTCCGGCCCGCGTCAGCGCCGCCTGGAGGAGTTGAAAGAGATTACAGCTACTTTAATCTTCTACGAATCTCCGCGCCGTCTCAACACCACCCTTGCAGTTCTAGAGAAAGTTTTAGGCGACCGTCCCGCCTGTATTGCCCGGGAACTGACCAAGGTTTACGAAGAGTTCCTGCGCTTTCCCCTGAGTCAGCTACGCACTATAGGGACCGAACGAAACTGGCGCGGCGAAATCACCCTCCTGGTTGCCGGCTACGACCGTGCAAGCGTACATGATCCTGAATCAATTGCGACTGCCGAAAACCAGATTCGGGAACGCCTTGCCGACCCGGAATTCACTAATGACCACAGTAACCGTGATCTCGTCGATCTCCTCCAATCCGAATTCCCCCACCTCAAACGCCGCCAAATCTATGATTTAGTTTTGCGAGAATGTAATGGTTGAGAGTTCTTCAACAAAGTGCTGGAACTGGGGCCTTTGGAGGGCATTGGGGGGCATTTGGGTCAGGCTTGACTTATGGGTGTTTGATCAGTATTGCCTGATTTATATTTTATTGACATAACAAACTGTGTTTGTTAGTTGGTTTATGAAAATGGTTTTAAGTGTGAACAGCAGAAGCTTTCACGCTTATTTTATTATTAATTTTAGGGAGGAACTATGTTTGTAAGGCAGATGCGAGGTTTTGTTTTTTTAGTTGCAATTGTTGCAGTAATTGGTCTGGTCAGTGCCGGTGATACATTTGCGAATTCAGCTCACAAGGGGCCAATAGTTGGCGGCGCAATAGCGGCTAACGGTAGTGTTTTGGTTACTATGAGCGATCATCCAGACCACACACTTATGTTTTACGATCCCAGCACCGGTAAAGGCTTGCGGCGGATGGCGACCGGACAGCTTGGACATCAATCTGCAATCGCTCTGTCACCTAATGGTAAACTTGCAGCATGTGGGACAAAACGGTATGGAGGGGACAACAACGAACTTATTATTGTTGATGCTGAAAAAGGTAAGATATTACATAAAATGCGGATACATGTTCCACAGATGGAAAATGTTTTACTCGGAGTTCTTGATTTACAATTCTCTCCGGATGGAAAGAAACTGCTGGTTACAACAAATGAAAATCTAGGATTTATTTACAACCCCGTCAGCGGCAAACAGTTAAGCCATTTTCAGGCTCGAATTGGCGGTTTAACCGGGATTTCTGCAGCCTGGATGCCGGATGGGAAAAGGGTTCTATTGGGATCAAAAGGTGATGCTGCCCTAGTTGACACTACCAACGGCAAAGTATTAAAAACCTACTCTGATGTTCATAGAGCCAATTTTGTTGATGTCTCAGCTGACGGCAGATTTGCGGTTATTGCCGATGTTGCCAAACTTGTGGTTATAGAGGTTGAATCCGGGAAAAACGTCGTCACGTTTGATAATAAAAACCAGGTTACCGGAGTTGTGATCGGCGCTCATAGTCCTTTAGTTGCCTGCACCGATGTGACTCAGAAATTTGTCACTCTTTACAATATAAAGGCCAAAAAGCAGGTAGCTCGGGCTCCAATACCTGCACCTTTCCTGGATTTCCCCGGCATGTCAAACGTCCAAGTCGCCGGTCTTTCAGTTGATGATCAAACTCGATTACTCGTAGTCAACGCCCCGGCAATGCCCTATATTATCCCTTTGGGAGCCAAAAAATAACAGCAAAGGTTTATAATCTTCACTAAATAAGCCGGTTCTCGAGATTCATATATCCTCAGAACCGGCTTTATTGTACCGCATAATTTCAACCCCGTCATATCAATGTGGGAAAGAACGCCGACCTCGAACTGAACGACTATTTTGATTTTGTCCGCACTGTCTCGATTGGCTGAAGTCCCGGTGCGGGAACAGTATATCTCAACTATTACGGTCGCAGGGATTGTTTATGGCGCGGTCAAAAGTACCCGGCCTGAATTTCATCTCGATAATCTGGAAAATATTTTACTTCCGTCTGTGGTTGTTATCATTTTTTAGTGTGGTACAATAGAATGTACAACAACGTAACTCAGGAGGAATACTATGGATACAATAACATATACATCCGCAAGAGGAAATCTGGCGACAACAATGACGAAAGTCTGTGATGATCATGCTCCGGTCATAATAACGCGTAGAACAGCTCACTCGGTAGTTATGATGTCTCTTGAAGATTATGAAGCACTTGAAGAGACAGCATATTTGTTGCGGAGCCCTAAAAATGCCCGTCGACTTCTCGAATCAATTTTCGAACTTGAATCTGGCGAAGGGGAAGAGCGGGAGCTGCTTGAGTGAAACTCATATTCTCAGAGAATGCCTGGGCGGATTATCTTTACTGGCAGCGTACTGATAAAAAAATTACTGAAACGAATCAACCTTTTGATTCGCGATATTCAACGTATTCCATATGAAGGAGTAGGAAAGCCCGAACCCTTAAAGCATGGCCTTTCTGGTTATTGGTTCCGGCGGGTTAACGATCAACATCGTATTGTCTATAAAATTGAGGGTGATGCAATTTTAATTGTACAGATTCGCTACCATTATTGATGAATCGGTTGTGGGAAGAATGGTTAAAATTTAGTTTAACCCCATTTGACTTTTCGTTTTTTTGTTAATCTAATTGTT
>JAOZKP010000432.1 GCA_029935295.1 bacterium
GCAGATGCTGCCTAAGTGCGGCGGCAACAGTTTCAACTTCTGGTAACTCAGGCATCTATAAAATGTCCTTTAATTCTCAGATAAAGGGGTATATTCAGGGATCAAATTCTTTAATGTCTGTTTGATTTTCTGACTGTCATGGTTTAAGGCAGCATCAACCAGGGGTTTGAGTCGCTGGTTCAATTCGGCATAAGTAATCCCGTTACCGTAGAGAACCATGATTTTATCATGTTGGGTTTTTTCAATTCCTTCACTGTCAGTAATAAGTTCTTCATAGAGTTTTTCTCCCGGTCTTAATCCGGTATATTTGATTTCTATTTCAGTGTCAGGTTCACGGCCGGAAAGTAGAATTAAATCCCGGGCGAGCTTATCGATATTTATCGGTTCACCCATTTTCAAGATGAAAATCTCTCCACCTTGACCCATTGCTCCAGCTTGCAGAGTCAGTTTGGCAGCTTCTTCAATTGACATGAAGTAGCGGGTTACTTCCGAGTGGGTTACGGTTACCGGGCCGCCTAATTCAATTTGATGTTTAAACAGAGGAATTACTGATCCGGAAGAGCCGATGACATTAACAAAGCGTACGGCTTGAAAAATCGTGCAGGAGTGTTCTGGTGGAGGTTCAGTAGTTCTAAATAGGTTACCATCCCAGTGTCGCTGGGCACAGGCAAGCATTAGCAGCTCCGTAAGGCGTTTGGAAGCACCCATGATATTGGTGGGATTGACCGCTTTATCGGAAGAGATCAGGACAAATCTTTTGACTTTGTTGACAATCGCGGTTTCAATCAGGCATTGGCTGGCAATAACATTATTGGAGATGGCTTCCCAGGGGTTGATTTCGATTAGCGGGACATGTTTATAGGCGGCTGCGTGAAAAACAATGTCGGGTTGGTTCTGTTTGAAAATTGTTTCCAGCAGGGCCAGATCTTGAACTTTTCCAAGAATTGGTTTGCAGTTGGTGAATCCATATTCATGTTCAAGCTCCATCTGGAGAGTGTAGAGATTTTCCTCGCTGGCGTCGAATAAAATCAGGTTTTTTGGTGAAAATCTGATGACCTGGCGACAGAGTTCGGAGCCGATTGAGCCCCCTGCTCCAGTAATGAGCACAACTTGGTTTTCGATAGTGTTGCTGATGCTGGTGTGATCCAGCTGGAGAGATTTTCGACCGAGAAAATCTTTGTATGAGATTTCGCGCATTGAACGAATTGAGACCTGGCAGTCGATGAGTTCACTTAATCCAGGGAGCACTTTGTATGACGTTCCTGAACTATGGCAGATTTCAACAAGGCGTTTAAGTTGGCTGCCGGTACCGGAAGATATGGCGATGAGAACCTCTTTTGCCGCCGCCCGCTCTATGTGATCTTGTAAATCTTCAACCAGCCCGAGAATTGGTACCCCATGAATTTTGAGGCCGATTTTGTCCGGATTATCATCGACTAAACCAACAATTTCATATGGTAAAGACGGATTATTATCAACCTCACGAACAATCATTTCGGCCGCATCACCGGCCCCGATCAACAACAGTCGTTTGCGGTTCCCGGCACTCAGAGGGAGGCCGGGAATCAGCTTTCTCGAACCCGAGACATTTTTGTAAAAAAAACGGATGGCAAATCGGTGGCCACTGATTAAAAGAAAGGAAAAAATTGTATCAAGGAAAAAGATTGAACGAGACATTCCTTCAAAACGGTTTACTGTTAGAACCAAGCTGACTGTGAACATAAATGAAAAAAGTGAGGCTTTAATGAGATTAATAACATCTGTGGTACTCATATAGCGCCACATCCCGCGATAGAGGCCGAAGAAGTAGAATACTGGAACTTTAATCAGAAGAATGACGGGTAATAGGGTTAAGTATTGGAGCTTCTCAGTGTCGTAAATAGAACGGTCAAGTCGTATGGTGTAGGACAGAAAAAGAGCCAGAGCCAGCAACAGGGTGTCTGTTATCAGTATGATCCAGAAATTTCTCTTTCGCACAAAATGGCTAAAGAGCTTAATTTGTTGGGCAATTGAGTTCGGCATTTAATTTTATTAGTGATTTAGTTGCTGGGGGTTATGCTTATGAGAGGTACTTTCCCAGCATTTTTATGACGCTATCGGGTTTACATAACATTTATAGGAAGTGAGAGACAAGATATTTTCGGAGTTGTTTGCCGGTTTGGGTTTCTCTGGCATGAAAATAGCTGGAGTTGGAAATGGATTAATTAAGATTGTAAGAGGTTGTAAAGTTAAGGTTTTACAGGGTCAGCAGGGACTATTTTTTTAGAGTAATAGTTAAGTCGGTTTCTGAACAGTGAATCTGGGCTGTTTCCCAGGTGGGATCACCGTTTAAAG
>JAOZKP010000433.1 GCA_029935295.1 bacterium
ATAAAAGACAATCACACTTCCAGAGAAGCACCGACACAGGCAAAGAAAAACCTTTCCGGCATTCTGGCGTAAAGCAGAGCCGACTTTTCCAAGCCGGTACAATGAGAAGTACCCAACATTTCAATACCATAACGATCGATAACTTTCAGGGTTTCCGCAAACTGCTCATCACCGGAAAAACCGAGATGGGTACCGCCGATCACGGCATAGATCTTATCGCGGGAGAATTTCTCCATAATATGATCAAGAATATTAACCATTCCCGCATGGGCACAGCCTAAAATTACAATCAGGCCTTTTTCTGAATCAATCACCAGAGACAGATCATCATTAATTGGATCGGGTTTAACCTCACTACCATCGGCCTTGACCGCGACCATATTCGGGTCACCAACCTCAAATGCAGTATGCCGAGGAATTTCACCGGTCAAAAAGAGACCGGGTCCAACCTCCACCTGTTCTTTGGAAAACACAAAATCGGCACCCAAAGATTCCAGAAAAGAGCGCCGGAATGGAATTCCGATAGCCCGCCGGGCATCACCCCAGAAACGTTCAATAAAGATTTCCGGATGCGCGTAAACCGGAACCTTTCCACTCTGCTGCAGAACCTGGGGCAGGCCGCCAGTGTGATCATAGTGACCATGGCTGATCATGATGGCCTTGATTGAGGCTAAATCCTTCTTCAGTACCATCGCGTTCTGCGTCAGCCCCAGCCCCTGCCCGGTATCAAAAAGATAGTTACCATAATCGGTTTCGATAAAACAGGCAAAACCGTGCTCACCAATCCCACCAAAAGGCATACCCACCGAGTTTTCACATAAAATGGTAATCTTGGTTTTCATGATTTATCCCCTTTATACCGCAACCTGCGGTATTCTTTTTTTCTGCAACAGATAAGTTCCAGCAAGAACCGCCAACCCGATGGGGTAGGCAAGATATTTATTCGGCAGTGACAAAAAGTCGGCTAAAAGTCCAGGGCGCAGCATAATTAAAGCAACCCCGAGCAAAATGATTAAATCGTACCACTTATTTTTCGTAATAAACCAGCCTTGGGTAGCCGAGGCAAAAGCACAGGTACCGATACAGGCCATAACAAAGATAAGAATCCCTAATGGCCAACTATTTATATTGTGAAGAATCAAATCGCTGTTGAAGATAAACATAAAGGGCAGAATTGAAGTCCGGATATCGTACATAAACCCCTGAATCCCGGTCGGAATCGGCTCCGAATGGGCCAGAGCGGCGGCGGCATAAGAAGCCAGGCCGACCGGCGGCGTATCATCAGCTAAAATTCCAAAATAGAAACAGAAGAGATGGGCCGCCATCAAGGGCACAATAAAGTCATTCAAGCCGCCAACCTGGACAATTATCGGTGCAGTCAATGACGCCATAACAATATAGGTTGCGGTCGTCGGTAAACCCATACCAATCAACAAGCTGGCAATAGCCGTTATTATGAGCATAAGGTAAATATTACCCCCGGAGAGCTGTTCGACAATCTGGGTAATCATCCCGCCAATACCCATATTGACAACCCCGACAATAATTCCGGCTGCCGCACAAGCGACCGCAACCGTAACCATATTCTTGGCCCCGGAAGCGAGACCATCGTAAATTGTCAAAAGACTTTTCTTGAGCGCTTTTCCGGCAGATCCAGCTGTTCCCCGGCCATCAAACAGATCTTTGCCGACAACTACCAGCAGCAACCATAAAATTGCGTTGAAAGCTGACTTATCCGGAGAGTGACGCAGGTAGATCAATTCATAAAGCAGCGCCCCAATCGGAATCAGGTAATGTAAACCACCCAGCAGGGTCTCTTTCAGGTTCGGCAGTTCATCTTTACGCAACCCCCGCAGACCCAGTTTCGAAGCTTCGATATGGGTAATATAGAGCAGGGCGACATAAGAAGCAAAAGCGGGAATTGCGGCCGCTTTAACTACGGCAATGTAGGGAACATTAACATACTCAGCTATAATAAAAGCGGCGGCGCCCATAATCGGCGGTGCCAACTGACCATCTGTACTGGCCGCCACTTCAATTGCCGCAGCTTTAGTCGCCGGATAACCGACTTTCTTCATTAAGGGAATGGTAAAAGTTCCAGTGGTCACAATATTGGCAATACTTGAACCGGAAACCATGCCCGTAAAGCCACTCGCCAAAACTGCGGCTTTCGCCGGACCGCCCTTGAAACGACCTAAGAAACAGAGAGCGAGATCGATAAAAAATTTACCGGCTCCAGCTTTCTCGAGCAGTGCTCCCAAAAGAACATAGAGAAATACCACCCGGGCTGAAACATCCCATGGAATCCCGTAAATACCCTCACTCGAGA
>JAOZKP010000434.1 GCA_029935295.1 bacterium
GCGAAGCAAAGTTTGACCTGAAAAATTGGCGGTAAAGACAAAAACCCAACCTGTCTCGATTGGTGGCATTGTTTTAGCTTCGTCAGCTGCGGTCAAGACCGCTGGCGTAGCCGGTTTTTGGATCAGCGACCAGTCTTTTCCGGTGTTCGGAATCGGTCAGACTGACGAACTCGCTGTGACTCTCAGGGTTTACGATCTTCTCGGTCAGATAATTTTGATATAGTTTTTCATCAGCAGCCGATTGATTGTAGTTTTGTAAATATTCTGGATCATAATCATAATACCTGTAGCAGGCGGTTGGGTAGGCGCCCCAGGGAACTGGAACTACGGCGTCAACATGGATAAAAGGAATTTGATTATGATCCGGTTCCTGTTTGAGAAACTCTTCGGCGACCAGCTCTTCACAGGTAATAATCAGGTGGCGGCAGGCTTTGGCTTGTTCGACATCGGCAAAAGTTAAACCTTGAATCCGGGCATTGCCGCGGCGGTCGGCTTGTTGCACATGAATGATCGTGACATCAGGGTTGATTGCCGGCACGAGCACCAGTTTCGGGGATGTGCCCCATTCGCCGAAAGGATTGTCAATCGTGACAAGTTTCTGGTTCGGTAATTTTTCGTCGGCCTGCCTTAACTCTTTCGGGAAACCCCATTTTTCCACAATATCAGTACCCAAACCTGAACGGGTTGGCAGAAATGGAACCCCCATAGCACCGGCCATAAAACGCAATGTCATCTGATAATTGGAGTAGTCTTCGACTATAAGTTTGCAGCTTTCCACCGCCTTGCGGAAGCGGATACAGGTCGGTGCGAAGCGGCCGCTGCCGGCATAGGCGATCTCCAGGCGTCTGACGCAACCGGCGCCGATAAGTTCATCGACTCCCTGACCGTTGGAGTGGGCATAGAGGTGGAGATCTTTTTTTTGCTGCCGGATAATCTCATAAACCGCCGCCATCGGATTGCGATTAATTGTAAACCCGCCGATGCTCAAATGGCAGCCGTCCGGCACCAGTGATTTGATTGCACTTTTCAGGGTTGTAACTTTATTTGCCACTCTATCTATCCTCTGGCCTGTTTGTTGGAGCGAATATAAAGCCGGTTTGATGCTTAGATTACATGTTAAGGGCTTGTTTCTTGCGATAGACTGTACCTTGAAAAAGTGCGACCATGTCATTGCTGTCATCACGGACTTCAACGTTGTATGTCGCCAGTTTGGGATTCAAGGCCATCTCTCTAGCTTCGGCTGTGAGCGTACCCTTATTGGTGGACTTGAGATAGGAGATCGTGGCGCTGACCCCGACGGCGATACTGCCGTGCGAATTTGAGGCGACCGCAAAAGCGAGGTCGGCGAGAGTAAAGATGGCGCCGCCATGTGTGATATCGACCCCATTGAGATGTTTGTCGCTGATTATCAATTCGGCTTTGGCGTAGCCGGGCTGGATTTCCAGCAGGGTGATATCATTGTGGGCCGCAAAGCGGTCTTTCTTGAAAAACTCTCTGATCTTGTCCATGAAGACTGAATTTCCTACCAGTTTTATGATTTTTATTTGATGGTTGCTGTATCTATCCCGTTGACGGCAGTGTTATAGGGTGATTTGCACGGTTGGTGCAAGGAAAATCTGTTTGATTTTGTTCTTTGTAATATAAGGTTGACGGCAAGCTCGGTTTCAGTGTATGAAGAGTAATTCGATAGACTTTATCTGAAAAAAGAAGTTGCAATTTTTTAACCTAAAAATGAAAATGGAGGATGTTATGGTAGATTTTAAGGGAAGTAAAACCGAAAAGAATATTCTTGCCGCTTTTGCCGGTGAGAGCCAGGCCCGGAACCGCTACACCTATTTTGCGAGCAAAGCCAAAAAAGAGGGTTACGTCCAGATCGCAGAGATTTTTGCCGAAACTGCGGATCAGGAGAAAGAACACGCCAAGCGTCTGTTTAAATTATTGCAGGGCGGTGAAGTTGAAGTTTGTGGCTCTTTCCCGGCCGGCGTGGTGGCATCAACCTTGGAGAATCTTAAAGGCTCCGCCGCTGGTGAGAACCATGAGCATACTGAGATGTATCCGGAATTTGCGGTAATTGCCAAAGAAGAGGGCTTTAATGATATTGCCGAAATCTTTCTCGCGATTGCCGTGGCCGAAAAGCAGCATGAAAAACGCTTTCTTGCTCTGGCGGCAAATATTGAAGCGGGTAAAGTCTTTAAGCGTGACGGCGAAGTCGTCTGGCGCTGCCGCAACTGCGGCTACCTCCACAGCGGCAGCGAAGCTCCGGAAATGTGCGCCGCCTGTGCTCATGCCCAGGCCCATTTTGAGCTGCTGGGAGAGAATTACTAAGCT
>JAOZKP010000435.1 GCA_029935295.1 bacterium
ATTCGAAACGTGCCAAAGCTTTTTTGGCCAATTTGGCACTCTTCCCGACCGGATAACGCTGCAACAATTCGGTATAAGCCGCCCGGGCCTGACTATCTGAGCCTATCGCCTCGTACGACATGGCGATTTTCAAAAGAGCATCGCTATCTTTGGCACTTGCCGGAAAATCTTTACGAACCCGTTTAAATTCAGTAATCGCCTGAGCATATTGCGCCAGAGAATAATAACTCTCTCCGAGCCAGTAACGTGCATTAGCCGACTTGGCGGTTTGCGGAAAATCACGCAGGAAAGCGGCAAAAAGTTTAACCGCCTGTTCATAATCTCCGTTGCGATAAGCGCTCAAAGAATCATCATAAAGCGCTTCAAAAGCCTGACGTTTTTCCGGACTGAATACAAGCTCCGGAGCCGGTTTTTTTGCTGTCGCTGATTTTCCCTTATTCGCCTTAACTTCATCCAGTTTACGCTGCAGCAGCATCTGCTCCCGCTTTAAAATCTTGATATCTTCAGCTTGACGCAGGAGCTGATCCCGAACCTCATCAAATTTAAGCTGTAAAGCGGCAAAATCTTTCTTCAAGGTCAGTTTCTGACCGGCGCTTGATTCAAGTTCCTGTTCCAGAACCGCGGTTTTTTTCTGCAGGTCTGCAACAGCCTGGCGCTCATCCAGAGGAATTTTGCAACCGGCCCCAAACAACAGCGACAACAGCAGCAGCAAAACTATCCTCTGAAGAGATAAATACATTATATTACTTTCCCTCTTGCAACTTGCGCCAGTCACTCAAAAACCGCTCAACCCCAATATCAGTAAGTGGATGCTGGGCCAGCTGCATCATCACCTTGAATGGGATCGTACAGACGTCAGCCCCCAGTTCAGCTGCGGCCAGAACATGCTGCGGATGCCGGATACTGGCGACAATTATTTTTGTCAGATAACCATAATTATCGTAGATGTCTGAGATCTGGCGCACCAACTCCATACCATCTGTAGCGATATCATCTAGCCGGCCGACAAACGGACTCACATAAGTGGCTCCGGCCTTGGCTGCCAAAAGCGCCTGTAGCGGTGAGAAAATCAAAGTGACATTGGTCTTAATGCCCATCCCGGTCAACTCTTTGACAGCTTTCAAGCCTTCTGCCACCATGGGAATTTTGACAACAATATTGTCGCCCAACGTCACCAGTTCTTTGGCCTCGTCAACCATCCCCTGAGCTTCCAGCGAGATAACTTCGGCACTTACCGGACCGGGAACCACTTCGGCAATCTCACGAATTCCCGTAAAAAAATCGAAGCCCTCTTTTGCAACCAGAGAGGGATTTGTGGTCACACCATCAACCAGACCATAGTTCATGGCATTTTTAATTTCATCAAGATTCGCTGTATCGATAAAAAATTCCATCGTTTACCTTTTCCTTACTGAGAGCATCATCTACAGGAGCGCTCAGTAAACGACACGGCTCCTCTAAAGGGTGACTCTGTTGAAATTTATTTAATAAAACTGAAACTGATTCACAAAGTTCAGGATGCTGCCAATCCGGGACAATCTCATTAAGCGGCTCCAGCACAAACAGGCGCCGGATAAGTTCCGGGTGCGGCACAACCAAATCTACATCATTGATTATCCGGTCCCCGAAAAAAATAATATCGAGATCGACCGTCCGCGGGCCCCAACGTTCAACCCGCTTCCGCCCCAAAGATTTTTCAATTGCCAGTAGATGCTTAAGCAGGGCTGCGGCCGGTAAAGCGGTTCTGATACAAGCCACACCATTAAGAAAAGCCCCCTGCTCAAGATAGCCGACCGGGGCCGTTTCATAGAGAGACGAGAGCTTCGTTAGTGCTGTCTGTGGCAGTTCCGACAGAGCTTGCAGAGCCTGATTGATTAAATGAGCACGATCGCCCAGGTTGCTGCCAAACCCGATCAGGGCTTCAGACTCAGACATAGCTAGACAGTGACCACATCTTCTTGAGATAATTTAAGCGTTTGTATCTTTGTCAGAAGATTTGGCATCAGCTTCCGGGGTGACATCAATTTCATCCTGTGTCTCATGGGAAGCCTTCCTGAAGTTTCGAATCCCCTTACCCAGTGCCCCGCCGATCTCCGGCAGTTTTCCGGTTCCGAAAATTATCAGAATAATAACTAAGATTATGACAAGTTCGGGAATACCTATACCAAACATAGAATAACTCCACCCCGGCGGCTGCCGGTTGTTTAATGATAGAACTATAGAGACTACTGTAACCGCCAAAATATCTGTGCCGGGATATTGGCGGAAGCGTATGGGAATCGAACCCACCTTTCCGGGTATCAGCCGAAAACACTGGATTTGAAG
>JAOZKP010000129.1 GCA_029935295.1 bacterium
TATCCGGAAAATAATCGGCCAGAAATTCGAGCAGAATGGTTACCAGGTTATTTCTGCAGCTAATGGCCATGAAGCTTTGGAAAAAGCCCGGAGCCATGCTGGAAATATCGACCTGCTCTTTACAGATGTGATTATGCCGGTAATCGGCGGTAAGGAGCTTAGTGATGCGATGCTTAAGCTCTATCCGGAGATAAAGATTATCTTTGTTTCCGGATATCTGGATGATCGTATCCATAAGGACATTTTGGAAAAAGGTATTTTTGTCAATAAACCGTATAGTTTTAAAAAAATTGTCGCTATGATTCGCCAACTTTTTGATAAATGAAAATCGTAAATTGGCTGAACGAGGAGGTGTTGATGAAACGTCTATGGACTTTTATTGTTTGTGTTGCAATCCTGTTTCTGTCTACAGCCCTAACTCTGCCGACGGCTGCTACCGTAACAGAATCTGTCGCGGATTCGCAGGATGTGGTTATTGGTGTGCTTGCCAAACGTAGCCCGGTCAAGTGTTTGCAACGTTGGCAACCGATAACTGAATATCTAAACGAAAATCTTTACGACAAAAGTTTTAAGATTTTGCCGTTAACTTTCGATGAAGTAGAGGACGCGGTTGTCACTAAAAAAGTCGATTTTGTGCTTGTCAATCCCGCAGTTTATATTTTACTTGAAGTAAAATATAAGGCTTCCCGGATTTTAACTCTGGTGCAAAAACAGAATAGTGTTTTTAGTACTGAATTTGGTGGGGTGATCTTTTATCGGGCTGATAAAGGTAACTTTACTAAGATTGAGGACCTAAAAGGTAAGAGTGTAGTGGCTTTCAATCAAACCGCATTAGGAGGATGGTTGTCAATTCAGTTTGAACTTTTTAAAAAAGGTATGACACCGGAAAATGATCTTGCAGGTTTGGAATTTGTCGATAATATGGATGATGTTGTCTACGAGGTTCTAACCGGGCAAAGTACTTTCGGGTGTGTTCGGACTGGTCACCTGGAGAAAATGAGTCGGGAAGGTTTGATTGATTTTAAAGAACTGAGGGTTATCCATGATCATGGTGGAGGCAAAAACCATCTTCCTTTTGTTCATTCGACTCTAGCTTATCCGGAATGGCCCCTGGCTAAATTATCTTACACTAACCGTTATTTGGCCGATCGCGTGGCTCTGGTGTTGCTCTCCCTGCAGGCGGTCGACGAAGCTGCGGTTAAGGCTGGAATCGGAGGTTTTACAACGGCGTTATCTTATACTCCTGTTAGAAAGCTTATGAAAGTACTAAAACAGCCCCCTTATGAACACCAGGGAGAGGTGACTTTGGGTAAGGTTTTCTGGCAGTACTACCATTATATAATCTTTATGTTTATTATGGTGTTGGCTGTATTCATTGGAATTATCAGTTTGTCCATATCTAATAATCGCGTGCAGAACCTGCAGAAGGAACAGAAGAGTACGATTGAAAAACTACATCTCGCTGAGGCCGATGCCCAGGCCCGGAATTATATGGCGCAGGAGCTCTTGAATGCGATCCCGCTGCCGGTATTTTATCTGGACGGCCAGAGTAATTTTCGGGGTTGTAATTACGCATTTGAAGAGTTATCCCGATTTTCTAAAAATGAACTTCGGGGAAAATCCGGGGTTGATTTTAAGGTGGCGGGCGGCATCTCGATTATAACCGAAGCTGACAAGGATCTTTTACAAAATTTAGGCTTGATCTCCCGGGAGTTTGCAGTTGATAGAGATGGGGAACGGACTCAACATGAACTCAAATTAAGTGTTTACCGTAACACCGAACAACAGCCGGCCGGGCTGATTGGCGTGATTAGTGACCTCACCAGCCATAAGTTGCTGGCCCGACGTATGGCCCAGCTCAGTGCAGTTATTGAACAGGCCGCTGAAAGTATCGTCATCACTGATCTTGAAGGTAATATTCAATATGTCAACCCGGCATTTGAAAAAATTACCGGTTATTCAATGGCTGAAGCTTTAGGGCAGAATCCGCGTGTTTTAAAAAGCGGTCGCCAGGATGATAATTATTACAAAGAGCTCTGGGAGACCTTGGCAAAAGGTGAGATCTGGCGTGGGGCATTCGTTAATAAACGGAAAGACGGGACGTTTTTTGACGAATCTGCAGCTATCTTTCCGATTCGAAATGATGATGATGAGATTATTTCACTCGCGGCAGTCAAACGTGATATAACCCATGAGAAAGCGATGCAGACCCAGCTGCGGACAAGCCAGCGGCTTGAAGCTGTGGGTCAGCTCGCCGCCGGGGTCGCTCATGAGTTGAATACACCGATCGGTTTTGTTGCCAGCAATTTCGAAAGTATTACCGGCTATGTCAAAAATTTTGTTGATCTGATTGAGCTTTATCGAAAAACCGTTTCTGATCTTGCCGGCCAGCTGCCGGAAGCAGGGCCTGCGGCCCTGGAACAGGCGGCCGAACTTGAAGAGGATCTGCAGATTGAATTTATCCTCGAAGATCTGGATGATCTTTTCAGCGAATCGCGGGATGGATTTGCAAGGATCAGCTCGATTGTCACTAAGCTCAGGGAGTTTTCCCGGATAGACCAGATGGATGCCAAGGAGAGCTTCAATTTTAACCGGGCGATTGAAACCACTATGGTTGTGGCCCGCAACGAGTATAAATACAGTGCTGAAATTGAACTGAACCTGGAGTCGGAACTGCCTGACGTTATGGCCTCCGGCGGCGAGATTAATCAGGTGGTTCTCAATTTGATTATTAATGCCGCTCAGGCTATTAAAGAGCAGGAGCGTTCAGAACTGGGCAAGATAGAAATTACCACAGAATATGATGATGATTGGGTGCGTTGCCGGTTTGCCGATGACGGCCCCGGGATTAAGCCGGAGAATATTGAGCGTATTTTTGATCCCTTCTTTACCACCAAACCGGTGGGTAAAGGAACCGGCTTGGGGTTAAATATATCCTATGATATAATCACGAAAAAGCATAACGGCAGTCTGGTTGTAGAGTCAACCCTCGGCGAGGGAACTACTTTTTTTATTGCTTTGCCGCGCCATAATGCGACTTCGGAAAAAGGGTGAAATTATAATGTCTGAACAAAAGTATATTCTTTTTGTCGACGATGAGCGCAGTGTTTTACGTTCCTTGAAACGAGCCTTTATCAGAAGTGGTCATAAACTTTATTTTGCTGATACTGCTGAACTTGGTCTTGAAATCCTGGCTGCAGGCAAGGGCCGGATCGATATGGTTTTAAGTGATATGCGGATGCCGGGGATGGATGGTTATGACTTTCTCAAAAAGATTAAAGAAGATTATCCACAGGTTATCCGTTTGATCTTGAGCGGTTTTGTTGAAGAGTCTTATGTTTACAAAGCTTTAATCGATGGTTCAGCCAAAACCTATCTTGCCAAACCCTGGAGTACCAAGGAGTTAATCGACCTGGTTAATAGCTTGATTGAGATTGAGGATAAACTTAAAGCCAAGAATTTGCTGGAGATTATCAATACCGTTGGGGAACTGCCGACATTGCCGGATATCTATCAGAAAATCATGGCCTTGATCGATGCTGATGCTGATTTTGATAAAATTGTGGCCGTTATAGAGAATGATCCAGCAATGACGGCCAAGGTTCTGCAGGTGGCAAATTCCGCTTTTTTTAAGAGTGGTACAGCTTCGTTAAAAAGAGCGGCGGTTTTTATCGGGCTGATGGCGTTGAAGGATATTGTTGCCGGTAGCGCTGTGTTTGAGGCCCTGGCGGCGCCTGATTTAGGACCTTATTCGATTGAGGTGATCTGGGAGCATGCGGTTGTCTGTAACGGTCTGGTCAGTGAAATGTATGAGCTTATTCATGACGAAAAAATCCCCGAGGATGTCGCTTCAGTCGGGCTTCTGCATAATGTTGGGATTCTGGTGATGCTTAAGTATTTTCCGGATGAGTTGCTGCAGGTCGTGGATCAGCAAAAAAAGCACCCGGAACTTACACAATTGCAACTCGAAGAGGAGGTCCTGGGAGTCGATCATGCTCGGCTCGGAGCTTACCTTTTGAACTGGTGGAATATGCCTTATCCGTTGATAGAAGCGGCACTTTTTCATCATGACCCCCTGGCGGCAGCTCCGGGGAATCAGGAGATTATTGTTCTTCTTCATGTTGCTGATCATCTGACTCAAATCGAAGCCGGAGCCGAAAATATTAAACCGCTTGATCCCGAGATTTTTACCCGCGTTGAAATTCCCGGCCGTTTTCGTGAGCAGTGTCAGATTCTAGAAAAGGAAAATGATTGTGAGTAATCTATCGACTCGGCTAACTATTCTTCTGGTTGATGATGAAGCGATGATCTTGAAAACCCTGCAGCGTCTACTCGTAAGACATGATTGGGATATCGTGATTGCCGAGAGCGGGGCTCAGGCACTTGAGATTATGGCGCAAAGGTCAATTGCTTTGCTGCTTACTGACCAGCGTATGCCGGAGATGAGCGGCCTGGAACTTTTGCGGGAGGTTAAAGCCAGTTATCCTGATACCGTTCGTATCGTTCTTACCGGTTATGCTGAGATGGATGTGGTGGTTAAATCTATTAATGAGGGTGAGGTCTATCGCTTTTTGACTAAACCCTGGAATAACGCTGAACTGCTCAAAACCGTGCATGAGGCTCTCCAGCACTACCATGAAAAAATGACCCGTTACTCAGAGATCACAAGTCAACTGGAACTGGCCAACCTTGAAACTGTGATGGCTCTGGCAGAGGCGATTGAACTGAAAGACCATTATACCAAAGGCCACTGCAGCCGGGTACGGGATTATGCCTTGCGCATCGCGATGGCTCTGAATCTTTCTGATAACTTGCGTCGGGATCTGGTTTATGCCAGTATCCTGCATGATTGTGGCAAAATCGGAGTCAGTGAATCCATACTTAACATTGACGGCCCTCTAAATGATGAGCAATACCGCGAAGTCAAACGCCACCCGGTTTTAGGTTTTGAGATGACCAGTAAAATTGATTATCTGCGGCCGGCCAGTATTATTATCCGGCAACATCACGAACGCTGGGACGGGACGGGGTATCCTGATGGAATAAAGGCCGATGAAATATCCCTCGGAGCTCGGATTGTTGCGGTAGCGGATACCTTTGATGCCATGACTTCAAGTCGTCCTTATCGCCGGGCGCTCGATTTCGATGTCGCTGTTCAGGAACTTATTACCAATCGCGGCAGTCAGTTTGACCCGGAAATAGTAGATCTTTTTGTCTCGTTATTGGATCGTTCCACTCCTTTTTCGGGAGAGCTTGAAACCCCGCGCCGGTTGCTGTTGGTAGGGGCTCTTTCCGAGCAGATATCTGAACTTGCAAATTCATTACCGGCAACTTGCTATGAATTGATTTCCGTCGCGACTTTGGCTGAGGCTAGAGTCTTGATAACGAGTGTTGATATGGTTGTTTGCGCTCGGCACCTGGAAGATGGAGATGTAATTGATTTTCTGACTGCATGTAAGCATCTTAACCCACAAATTATACGAATCATGTTGATTGCCCGTCAGGATATGGCAGGTATGGCGGAAACTGTCAATCAGGCTGGCCTTTACGCTTTTATGATTTATCCTTTAAGGCCGGCTGAAGTTCATGCTTTGGTCGAAAATGCTTTTGAATGGCAGCGTATGGCAAGTGTTTTGCATTTTGTCGAATAGTGAGTCGATATTAAAGGATATCACTAAAGAGAGATTTCGATTATGGAGAATGAGATCACCACAGAAGAGTTCCAGCGTATCTTGATTGTTGATGATGAGGTTAAGATAGTTAATGCCGTCCGCCGGGTTTTTTCGACTTCAAACTTTATCAAAGTCGAAACTGCCAACAGTCCCGGTGAGGCTTTGGCGGCGCTGACAAGCTTTCCCGATCTGCGTCTGGTAATCAGTGATTATATGATGCCGGGTATGGATGGTCTCGAACTCTTAAGCGAGATCAGTCGGGTCAATCCGGAAATTATCAGGATTATTTTGACCGGTCATGCTGATCTGGATACCACTCTTCGGGCGATCAATGAAGTTGGAGTCTATAAGTTTATTCTTAAGCCCTGGAATAATCACGATCTCTATTGGACGGTGGTTCGGGCTCTGGAGCTCGGCGCGGCCCGGCGTGAGAATCTGCGGTTGAAGAAAAAACTCAAAGAACAGAGTCACTTGATGCAGCGGATAGAAAAGCTTTATCCGGGCATTTCAGAGGTTAAACGGGATGCAGACGGCGCGATAGTCCTGTCTGAATTGTAAATTATATTAATAATTAAAAGGTTCTATCAATGGTCATAGAAAAAAAGCACACCGTACTTTTTGTAGATGATGAACAGCGGGTTTTGAAATCTATAAAAAGGGGACTTATCGGCGAACCGTATCGTACCATTTTTGCTGCCAGTGGTATGGAAGCCCTGGAGATTTTAGCGGAAAAGCCGGTTGAAGTAATTGTTTCTGATATGAAGATGCCGGAGATGAACGGGCTCGAACTTCTCCAGGAAGTGGCGAAGCGCCATCCGGAGATTATTCGTCTAGTGCTCTCTGGATACTCGCATACCAGTACCGTTCTGGCAGCGGTTAATGAAGGAAGAATTTTTCGCTATATCACTAAACCATGGCGGATAGATGACGATATCAAACCGGCTCTGGCAGCGGCTTTTGAACTCTATGATCAGCGGGTTGATGAGCGTCTGGAAGCGAAAAAGCTGCAGCTAAATAATACAGAACTCAAAGGGGCACTGGATGATGGCCGCAAAACTGTCTCCGAAACCAAAAAAGTGGCCAGTGAAATCTATCGTCGCAAAACTGATGCCCAGCGGCGCGCTCTTGAGCGGGTGCAGGGGCTTCTAAACTATGTTTCGAGTCAGGCGATCAACCTTGAGATGGGAGAGATAGATGACGAAAGCCGCAAACTTGTTGTTGAAATCAAGAACAGCTGTCGCGAGGCTATTGCGGGACTGGAAAAAGTTTATCTTTTCAATGCTCTAGAAGTCGGAGAAAGAAAGCCGGTTGCCGCTGTTCTTGAGTTACCCAAATTTTTTGCCGAACTTGAGTCGGCGGTTAAAAAAGCGGCGCAATCTTCCGGTTTGACAATTATCTTTCAAACTGTTTCTGCTCTGCCGGAGCAGGTGGTGACCGATGTTGAGTTACTTCGGGTTATGCTTTGGGAAATTTTGGATAATGCTCTCCAGAATAGCCCGTCCGGTGGGATTGTTGTCTGTAATGTTGAACCACAAGTTGTCAGTGAAGGGGTTTTACGGTTAACTACAGTGATTCGTGATACCGGTCCGGGAATCAAGGCAGCCGAGCTTAAAGAGTTGCAGCAACCCTTTTCCTGCGGCTCCTCCGGCAATAATCGCCAGTCCTGGGGCGTTGGTCTAAGCCTCGCCCGACTGATCGCTTCCCGACTGAACGGATCAATGAAAGTCGGCGAGGTTGACCAGGGCTGTCAGATTACGCTTACAGCTGAAGTTCGCATCAGTTCTAGCCCTGATACTGAATAAGAGGAGTTTGCGATGAAGGTTAAGTCATAAGTATGGCTGAAATATTGAGGTTGCCAGTCGTAAGGTATGCGCTTTTCTATTTGACTCGGAGTAAAAATTTATACCATAATTTAATTTAGCAAATGATAGCCTCAGAAAAGCCAAACTGGTAAAAGATTGGAATGAGAAATCAGGAATCTTTTAGATAGCCAGACTACTTTTCAAAAAAGTAGCCTGGCTATTTTTGTTTTGTCGGCATATCTTAAAGCACGCCGTCTGACATTCCGGACAGAACACCCTGCGTCTTGGTAAGGAGAGGAAAGATTTTTTCTCAGAGTGATTA
>JAOZKP010000436.1 GCA_029935295.1 bacterium
CCTCAGTTGTTGCTTTTTTTCTTTTGATAAACGCCATTTGGATTCCGGCTTCATGGATTTTCTCTCATAGGAACGATCAGGTCTTGCTTTTTGATTACGGCCAACAATGAATTGGTAAGCACGATCAATAACGGTAGCTATTTTTGTTTCCAGGAGGAGTAATTCTTCCATGCTTCTCGAAAAAACTTGAATACAATTTTTGAAATTTGTTTTAATCATGTGCGAATGAGTTTTTGACTCAGGTTTTTTGTTGGCTGTTGTTGTATTTACGGTTGAATTAGTGGAATAGTTGAGATCGACATCTGCCTGATTGGCAAAAATTCGATTCATTGTTATAAGAACAAAGTGTGCAAAAATTTCCTGTTTTACTCCACGCTTGCTTTTGGCATGAAAATCTTCGATATTGAAGATGCGCTTACTGATTTTGTATAGTTCTTCAATGCCCCATCGAGCATGATAGACTTCAATGAAATCTTGTATGTTGCTATATTTCTTTTGGTCAATAAGCGTTGTTCCTAAACAATAAACATTTCCATCTACTTGATACTTAAGAAGCCGCATTTTGATCGGAATTATTTTAATATTGGGATTTTTTGACTTGATTGCACGATGTGTATTTTCCAGAGGATCAATTGTTACAACAATATCTGTATCGTTGCTGGACAAAAAATCACTGACAACTTTATAGCTATTTTTTTGTAAACGAAAAATAGCATGGATTTTTAAATCATGGTGCCGATTAAGCATTGCGTAAGAGAAATAGCCTCTATCGTAAACGACGACGTCATCTTTTTCTAAGACTTTTAGATGATCTTGTGCGCAGGTTCGTTCGTTTCCGTGAGAGACAAAGTCAAAATCAAAAGGCATCTGAGATTTCAACTGATAGAGACAGCTCAACAGCCCTTGTGGGTAGTTTGCATTTTTTGATGGTAATTCAAAACCTTCTGACAATAGTTTTCGAGGAAGATTGATTTTGCTGCCATCTACTGCGAAAGTTCTATGCCCCAACCATTTGTATGTATCGTCATCGGTAAATTGTTGAGCGTAGATGCCAATAATTTTTTGGTTGATTATTTTAAATATATTTTCTTCAATCTTCATTCTGGCAGCGCAAAATGAGGATGGTGCAATAGAACCTTTTTGAGGTAAAGGCAGGCCTAGTCTGTCGCAGTTATCCCAAAGCTCATCAATCGTTGTCCCGTAACTTTGTGAGTTTTTTGAACAAACTAAACGAAATATCAGAAGTGTTATTAACATTGTGTTGATGACTCGTTTTCTGATTTGCCACTGTTCATCGTATTGAGAGGCGACTTCGTTAATAACGCAAACAACTTTTCCCCACATATCAACAAAGTCGTCTCCAATTGACAATGTGTTGCTTGATTGAAGATCGTTCCTGTATTTCTTCTTCAAGGATGAATTGTTGTGATAATTTGTCAATGTTTGTTGCCAGTCTGGTTCCAGCGGATATAGGTATATATCTTTAATTGATTGTTTTTGCTCGTGCTTGGGGTCAAAACGCCCACGTCCTTTTGTTTGGCCAATGTGTTGCCAATTTGCTGCCTGATAGCAGATGCCTGTATATTTGCTTGTATCTACGAATGTTTCAATAAGCACTGGTCGATATCCATGTACTTCCAACCAATCGTTTCCAACCTGCTTTGTTGCAAGCGACAATGCCTGACTGGCAAGATTAGGAACGTTGACCCAGGGAAAAATCAAAAATCTATTGTTGCTGATAACGAAGTGTAAAAGTTTCTGTCTATGCTTTTTATCCCAACCAATCAGCTGATCTCTGGGTGCCAATGTTAGAGCTGCTGAAGCGGTAAATAACAGACAGCCAAGTTTTTTTTGTTGTATTTTGGAGACGATAAAATAACCAATATGTGCACCAACAGGATGTTTATATCCCAGATAGTGGTACGTTTGAATGTAAGCTTTCCACTCCTCTCGATCTTTTTTTGAGGCTATTCTCTGTAATTTTACAGGGCCAATAGCATCAAGAGTGTCATTGATAGGGCGGTTTTCAGGTTGTTCAACAAAGGTTGGGACATTTTTAACTCGTGACTTGCTTTTTCTTTTAGCTGGAAGAGTAACAATGCCGTGTGATTCAAGCTTTTCCAACAAACTCAAGGCTGAGTTGATCTTAAGTTTGCCGTTTGGGGTTCTCCAGTCCAGGTGCTCGCACAAAGTTAAGGCCAGTTCGCTGAGACTTAAACTATTAAAAGCCTGAACCGTTTCTTGAACCAGTTTCAATTGCTTCCTGGTGAACCGGCGTCCACTGAACGTTGTATGGGGTAGAGATTCAATGTCTTTCATAGGAT
>JAOZKP010000437.1 GCA_029935295.1 bacterium
AAGCTACATTAAAATAGACCTCCTGCTCCGGCATCGGGTAACCGTTGAAATCCTGATACTCATCTCCGGTCAGGTTTTTAAGCGTAAAGTCACAAACCAGTTCCGTACCGGGAGTTGCCAGCGGCATGGTCATGGTCAGGCCGAGATTAACCAGATTTTTGCTGGCTGCGGGCAGAAGATTGGCGGCATCATAATACATCTTACTTTCATGCTGGTATTCTATATAGCTACGAAACCAGTGGTAGTTGTTCTCTAAACGCACCAGATAACTGCGCTGCCAGCGGCCGGGAAGCTCCATCCCGTTAAAAGCCGGAATATCGCCCCGGTTTTCAGTATCCTGCCAGGTGGCATTTCCTAACAAACGGAAACAGGAACCTAAATCCAGTGCCAGCCGGGCCTCAAGCCCCTGAATCCGCGCCGCGGATATATTCTCAGATTTACCAACCCCGCGGGCATCATAAATCCGGGTAATGAGATCATCTATCTTACTGTAAAAAAATACAGTTTCAACCTCAACATGACTCAACCAGGTCCAAGGGGTGGCACCGCTGCAGACCAGGCCGAAATCATAATTATCGCCCTGCTCCGCCTTCAGATCGGGATTGCCGACAGTCAGGCCGCGATCGCCGAAGAGCTCATAGAAAGAGGGTTCACGACTATATCGGGCGACATTTGCCTGCAAAGAAACCGGCCCCCACAACTCATATCGCGCCCCCAGACTTGGACTTAAAGCATCATGCTGACGATCATATCCGGGAACTTTGTGACCGGAGCTGCTGGTTATACTTTCAAGTTTGTCATCGTACCACTGATAGTGACAGGCCGGGGTCAGCAAAAGCCGCTGCTGCAAAAGATAGACACTGTCCTGCACCGCTGCCGAAAAATAGTTACGGCGGCTGTCTCCCCGGGGCCGGGAACGGAGCAGATCCTTCGCGGAATAGGTTTCGCGGCCGGCTTCCAGGTTAACCGAAACAATCTGGCTTTCAGTTGGCCATTCACAAAAGATTGAGCCGCCATATTTATCGGTATTATAGCGTTCACGCTGACGCCCCAAACCGATCACACTCTGGGAATCGTCATAAAGCTCCTCTTTCCAACTGTAAAAGAGCTGGGTTGCCAGATTAATCTGCAGTGAACTTAAAGCATCCGCCTGCAGCCGGGCCACAAGCTGGTGGCGCTCAGTTTCAAAGTGAGTATTTGCCGCCGGAGTATTATTCCAGGCCGGCAAGCGGCGATCTTGGTTAAGATATTGGTCGGAGATTTCAAACCTGACATCTTCACTAAAATCATGCCCCGCCTTCAGCAGCAGACTCCGGCGGAAAAATTCATTATTATTGCGCCTTTCACGCCGGTCGTCATTAGGGTTCCATTCTGTGCCATTATCATTGAGAAACTTGAAATCATTATCACTGCTGAGATACTCACCCAAAGCGAGAAAATCAAAGTTGTTTTTAGTTTTATGATTAAGCGATCCAAAAAGCCGCTTGCTCGAAAAAGACCCCAGACCAGCACCGATGCCACCGTGAGTTCCAGTTTTGCTCCGACGCGTCCGAATATTAATGACACCGCCCAAACCGGCCCGGGCAAAGTTAACCGGCGAAATCCCGCGATAGATTTCAATTGCGGCGACATCATTTAACGGCACCTGACTAAGATTAACCCCGCCGCCGGAAGCATCATTCAACAGCACTCCGTCAAGATAGATAAAAACCTGGTCACCGGAGGCCCCACGCAGCGAAACTGCAGAGTAGCCACCCAACCCTCCGGAACTTAGAACCTGGATCCCAACCTCTTTGGCTAAAAGATCGCCAAGGCTGGTAATCCCGGGATCAATTTTATCAAGATTAATCACTGATGAAAACGAGGTCAGTTGGGCGGGATCGACATCACCGGTGCGAAAATCATCCGCCACCCGGGTGGCTTCAACCACGACATCATCAAGCACCAGGGTCTCTTCAGCACCGACGGTTTGAACTCCCGCTGATGACATTGACAGCAATAACAGTAAAAGCAATATGGCTGCGGTCAAATCAACCCTGCGGTTTTTCCCGATTTTTAATTGTATAAAAATATTTTCCACCATTTTAATAGGCTGCCGGCTTTACAAAAGGCAAAAAAAATCCCGAAAAGCTTATAATCATAAGCTCTTCGGGATTTCCCTGATTTAATCACGAAGTCGGGCACGGGTTATTTCAACATTATGCCGCTCCACCGGCACAATCTACCCGAACCTTTGTCTTAAAAGCAGGTCTTCTGGCTTCCGGTTCAAACCTACTGATCGCTCCTTCCCATACAGTTACTTCGTACAGTGGCAAATTGC
>JAOZKP010000438.1 GCA_029935295.1 bacterium
AGTTGACAAGTCAGGTTGCGGGTGGGGTTGATATTGCGATATTTCATATATGAGCGGTTGATTGTTTTTAGAGACTCATCAACAACTGTTAGGTCCGTATGTACATGAACAGGTGTCTGAGCGCCATTTTTTTCTTCACAAAAAAGCAGCTTTTTTAGAGAGATAGCAATTTTGTCACGGTGCCAGATATCATCTTGATCGGCAAACATGAAATATTTACCGGTGCTTTCTTGCAGTAACCGGCCAAAGCTTTGAGCGGCGTCGAGAGGTTGATGCGTTTGTGTTTCTGTTAACAGCTTGATTTTTTTAGGATGCCGGTTTCGGTAGCAGGAAATAATCTCTTGCGTTCTGTCTGCTGAACAGTCATCCCGTATAAGCAGGTGCCAATTTTCATGGGTCTGCTGCAGCAGTGACTCCAGGAATCCCGGCAGATATTTTGCCCCATCGTGGGTTGATAATAGGATAGTAACAGGTGTGTTGCCACAATCCATAGCCGCTCTCAAATTGATCATCCTGTTAACTCTCGACGGTTTTACGCATTATTTGCCAGGCCTGCTGGAATTGTTTTCTTTGTAAACGGATCAGTGCTGAAATTACGAGGCCGAATTTTAGTCCGCAACGGTTGTCCAGATATTTTCGGCTGAAACGTATCCGGTTTTCCAGGGCTAAAAGGTCAAGTTTTTCATCTTTACACTCTAGAGATGTTAGCTTTGCAGATTGGTTTTCTGGAGAAATTTTGATTTTATGAAAAACTGTAGCCTGCAAGGCCGTACCCATTTGCAAGCAGTGGTGTCGGGTATTAAAACAGTAATCGACCTCCTCGAAAAAAAGAAAATACTCTTCCGGAAGAAATCCGATAGTTTCAAGACACTTTTTGCTTATCAGAAATGATGCCCCTTCAATATAATCGAGTTTCTCTCTGAGTTCGTACTTTCTTCGGATTGGGTGGCTGGTGCCGAAAAATTTGTTCAGGTGTCCGCCCAGACTTTGTATTGCGTATGGTTTGTGATAATTCCGCAAAGTTGTCCCGGTTATTGCGAAATCATTGTCCTGTGCGAAATTTACCATTTGTTCCAAGCAGTCGCGGGCGACAACTGTGTCATTGTTCAAAATCCAACAGTAGGCAAAAGAGTCATTTAACGTTGCCCATTTTAGACCGATATTATTACCCGCCGCATAGCCTTGATTTTCTTTTGCCTCAATAAAGATTATTTTCTCTGAAGTTGCACGAATCCTGGTGCAGGATCCACTTTTGTCCAGTTCCGCCTGCTGGAAACAGGTGAAATTCTCAGTTTTTGTGGTTGCCGGCTGGGAGAGATAGCGTAAATGATTGTCCGGTTCAAGGTAAAGAGATAACTGCCCGTTCGCCCAGGCTTTGCAATACTTTAGAGAATCATCGTTAGAAGCGTTATCGACTACAACTATTTGATAGTTGACGTAGCTGCAATGCAGCAGACTTTCGAGACATTCAATTGTGTCGGCCCAGCCATTGTAGTTGAGCACAATAATACAGACTTTCGGCATCCGGGAACTGTTTTTCGGCACTTCGTGGGTGGAATCAGCTTCATCTAGATAATTTGGCAGTGAGAGAGACCTATTTTTGTAAAAATCCAAGCCACCTTGTTTCTGGACACACGCAACTATTTTTTTTGTCGAATTGATCCAATTAAAACGGCGCCAGTTTTTCTTGCCGGCCCGGATAAGTTTGGCTCTTAAGTTTTGATCATCCATTAAAATCTGCAGATTTTCCGCAATGTCATCAATATCTTCAGGGTTGCAGTAAAGAGCACTGTTACCGAAAATCTCCGGCAATGATGTTCTGTCAGAAACCAGCACCGGGCAGCCGCAGGCTTGGGCTTCCAGTGGTGGCAACCCGAAACCTTCATAAAGAGACGGATAACAGAAAACTTCGGCTCCGGCGTACAAGTTAATCAACTCTTTATCTTCCAGATAACCGGTAAAGATTATCCGGCTATCTGCTGTCGTTGGTACTAAATTAACGGACGACAACTCAGCCATCTTTCCAAAAATTTGTGGACTGTTGGCTCCGACAATCACCAACCGAAGATCCTTATTCTGCAATTTTTGAAAAGCGGTGATTAAGCGGGATATATTCTTTCTCGGCTCTAACGCCCCAACACTGAGGATGTATGGCCAGGGATAGGGCGATCCCGGATTTTGAGGAAGTTTTTTAAAATCAGCAGCATTATAAACAACGCTTACTTTATGAGCAGGGATCAACAGGTGGCGGCAGAGCTCTGTTTTTGAAAACTGGCTGACTGTGAAAATGTGCCGGGCTCGGTGCGCCAGGCGGGGTACC
>JAOZKP010000439.1 GCA_029935295.1 bacterium
CTTTTTTTGTTCGAGCATCACGGCGCGGCGGCTGAAACTGACCGTTATATGGTTTTGAATTTAATGAAAAATAAAGGAGGTAAATCATGGCCAATTTTTTATTTGTGTTAAGTCAGGATGACAATGAGAAAGCGACCAGGTGTTTTCAATTCGCCAAAATTGCACACTCAAAAGGACATGGTGTCAATATTTTCATGATGGACGGCGGTGTATTGTGGGCAAACAATAAAAGAGATTTTACACAGAAAACGGGAACAGGTGATTGCCCAAATGATTATTTTCCCTACTTGGCTGAAAATAAAGTTCCGATTGGCGTTTGAATCCCCTGTGCCAAAAATCGTCAGGTTGACGAGTCAAAATTCTTTTCAAACATGATTTTAGATGGTGGACCACATCTGATTGATTTGGCTGCAGAAGCCAAAGTTTTTAATTTTTGAGTATATGGTTTATGTATTTTACTTTCTATGGAATAAAAATTTTTAGGTGAATTTAATCTGGGGAATCGCCATATAAATCAATTGAGTTAACAATACTTGGTTGACAATGACTTGATGGTCGTCGCACACTGAGACTGTATACAGTTCACCACTTTCATGGAGGAGTTCAATGTTTATTCGAAGACTGTTACTGCCAGTTTTTTTCTTGCTACTTTGGTCGTTTTCTACTTTTAGCCACGCGACTTCACTGTACTATATTCTGGACGGATCCGGCTCTATGTGGGGCAGGGTTGATGGTGATATTAAAATTGTGGTCGCCAAAAAAGTAATGACCAGACTGATTGATGAAATGCCGGCCGGTGTTGATGCCGGTTTGACGGTGTACGGACACAAACGAAAAGGTGATTGTGCCGATATAACAGAAATTATTCCCCTTGGTCCTCTGGATCGGAAAAAGGCCGTTCAGGCAATCCAGTCGATTAAGCCAAAGGGAAAAACTCCCATTGCCGGCTCCATTAAACAGGTCGTTGACAAGCTCAAAGACCATGAAGAGGAAACAACCATAGTGCTGGTCAGCGATGGCATAGAAACCTGTGGCGGCGATCCTTGTACGGTGACAAAATCCCTGAAAGATGCAGGAATTAAGTTCGTTATTCATACGGTCGGATTTGATGTGGGTAAAACAGCTTCCGAACAGCTGGCCTGCATTGCCCGGGTTGGCGGGGGCAGTTATTTCCCGGCCGCCAATGCCGAGGATCTTCTTAAAGCACTGACTACCGTACAAAAAAGTGTTGTCAGCAAGACTCCCGTTGTTGCCCCGCCTCCACCTCCAGAGCAAATCATACAGAAAACTACAAGCTCTTCCACTTCGCTCAAAATTAAAGTCAAAAGGCCGGGAAAAATCACCTTTTCACTTCCTGCATGGTGGTCTTCGCTTCCTCTTGGAATGCAAACCCCTGATTACTGGAAACTTATCGATCCGGAAACAGGTGAAGAAAAAGGTAAATTCAACTCCCTGCAAGGGACAAGGGTGCCGGCAGGTGAATATCAGATAGTCTGGAAGCAACATCAACATCGTACGTCACCGCTAATTCTCAGTGAGGTTGTCACGGTAAAAGCAGGCAAGGAAAGTGTTGTCCCGCTCTTAACCTCAATGCAGTTTAATCTGCCATCCTGGGTTAATGAGCCTGATTACTGGAAACTTATTGATCCGGAAACAGGTGAGGATGTATATGAAAGCAGTTTACTTTTTCCATGCTTGGTTCCAGCAGGAGAATATAATCTTATCTGGCGGCAGGATGCCCACTACACCAAAGATGTCATTCTTGCCGCGGTGAATCTGGAAGCCGACAAACTCAATATCATTGAAGTGAGTACTGCTTTTAATCCGGTGCCGGCAGACTGGATGCCAAAGCGTGTTTATTCCTGGGAGTTAAGGGAAATCAGCGCGGATGGCAAAGGAAAAACCATTGTCAAATTTGCAGACGACTTTGACCAGCAACTGGTTCCTGCGGGTAAATATCACTTTGTATACCATTTTTCGAATCATGGCACTTCAGAATCATTACTCGGTGAAGTTGAGGTTGCCGCCGGAAAGATGAATGAGTTCATGGTTAATACAGGTGTATCCTTTATCCTTCCTGAAGGAGAACCTCTACCATACTATGTGGAATTTGTTGAATTGGACAAAGATGGCAATGAAGGGAAAAAAGTTTGGTTGAAGGGAGGCTATTTACGAGGCACTCTCGGCCCCATCGCTCTATCTCCAGGAACCTACAAAATTAATTACCAGCAAAAACAACATAATTCATCAATTATAACCATTGTTGACTCCTTTGATCTGCCGGCAGGAAATATGGTTGAGCTTGAGCTGTAAAA
>JAOZKP010000440.1 GCA_029935295.1 bacterium
CCGGCCCTCGATGCCGGCCGGCATGAGTTTCATATCCGCACGCTGCTCGGCCGAAATCTCCCTCCGGAGAGTATGCCGTTGACAATCAAAGATGATGAATTAGGCCTTGATGAGATGGCCTTCATCCCGCCGACCCGGGAGATTTTCCCGATTCGGATTGGCGGCATGTCATTCGGCGCCCTCTCCCCGCATATGTGGGAAGGCCTGGCGATGGGAGTCGCCTATCTGAATGAAGTCGAAAATATCCCGGTGGTCATGTGCACCGGTGAGGGCGGCATGCCGTCGCGGCTGTTAAAATCCCGCTTTCTTAAATATTTCATCCTCCAGATTGCCTCCGGCTACTTTGGCTGGGATGAAATCATTCACGCAATCCCGGATATGCAGGAAGACCCGGCCGCAATTGAGATCAAATACGGTCAGGGTGCCAAACCGGGTGACGGCGGCCTCTTGATGGCCTTCAAGGTCCTTGATCTGATCTCTAAAGTCCGGGGCGTACCGATGCGGGTTGATCTCGCCTCACCGCCGACCCATCAAACCAAATATTCGATTGAAGAAGCAGTCGCCAAGATGATCACTTCGATGTCGATGGCTTTCGGCTTCCGGGTACCGGTCTATCCCAAGATATCCGGATCCCAGACGGCAACGTCGGTCTTGAATAATCTCGCACGAAATCCGTTCGCTGCGGCTTTGACAATTGACGGTGAAGATGGCGGAACCGGCGCGGCTTACAATGTCTCGATGGATAAGATGGGTCATCCTATCGCCTCCAACCTGCGTGAATGTTATCTCAACCTGGTAAAAATCGGTAAACAGAATGAGTTGCCGCTCTTTGCCGCCGGCGGCGTCGGTAAAACTGGCTCTCTAGCCGCCAACGCTGCGGCCCTGATCATGCTCGGAGCCTCCGGGGTTGACTGCGGAAAGTATATTATGCAGGCGGCCGCCGGTTGTCTTGGTGATGAATATAACCGTTGCAACCTTTGTAATATCGGACGCTGCCCCATGGGCATTACGACCCAGGATGCCCGTCTCTACCGACGGCTTGATCCTGACAAAGTGGCGGAAAGAGTGGTCGATGTTTTTAAAGCGGCAGATACCGAACTGAAAAAGATCTTCGCCCCGATGGGCCGCAGCACGCAGCTTCCGATCGGCATGTCGGATGGTCTCAGCATCAGTGATAAAGCGATTGCGGATCAGTTGCAGATAAACTTTGCCAGCTAAACAGAAAAAACTAATGTTATAAATATCTATATTTTCAGGTCAAAAAATGTACGAAATTAATGGTATTGTAGATAATCAGAGGGTTCCTTCCAAAGAGTTGGAAGAACAAATTCAAGCGGCCGTAAAAGGTGGTGAGCGGCAGTTGCACATCATTGCCGACGGACAACATGGCATCGGCGGCAGGCTTTGGCCGACCCCGGATGAGAAGCAGCTGGTCGTAGACGGAACATCCGGTCAACGCGTCGGCAGCATGGGCATGATGGGCACCAAAATCACCGTCAACGGCTCCTGTTCCGATGATGTCGGCTGGCTCAACTGCGGCGCTGAGATTACGGTTCTCGGCGATGTCAGCAACGGCGCCCATAATGCCGGAGCCCAGGGCAAGCTCTATGTTCAGGGCGGCGGCGGCGCCCGCTGTGACACTATGACCAAATTCAATCCGCGCTTTGCCCCTTTGGAGTCTTGGTATTTTCGTGACGTCGGCGACTCTTTTGCCGAATTTAAAGCCGGCGGCATTGCGGTTGTATGCGGCGTCAACCCGCGCCATCCCGATTCTATCCTCGGCTATCGGCCGGGTGTCGGTATGGTTGGCGGCACCATCTATTTCCACGGCACCGCCGATGATTACAGCGCTAAAGATACTCGCCTCGAAAAGTTGTCGGATCAGGACTGGGAATGGCTGACAACTAATATGCAGCCCTACCTGGAAGCGATTGATCGCCTTGCATTTCTGGATGAATTGACCAGTACACGCTCTGACTGGAATAAGCTGATTGCCTTAACCCCGACCGAGCGCAACAGCGTCAATGGCAGCCGCCTGCCGATGGAAAAATTCCGCCTTGACGTCTGGGATCAGGGTGTCGGCAAAGGCGGAATCGTCGGCGATCTCCTGCCGGTTGAAGAGCGTACCATTTTACCTTATATCACATATGGCGAAGACCGCCGTTTCTACCCGAGCTGGGATAATGACCGCTTTGAAGCCCCGTGTACCTACAATTGCCCGACCGGAATTCCGACCCAGACCCGCACCCGGCTGATTCGCGAAGGCCGGCTCGAAGAGATGCTGGAGTTGGTACTCGAATATTCACCTTTGCCGG
>JAOZKP010000441.1 GCA_029935295.1 bacterium
ACCTGCCCGGTTATGAAAACTGGGGTGTTCATCTCGGCGAAACGATCAGTTTGTTTACGGAGATTCTGGCGGAAAGAGAGGGCCTCCCAGACTATCTGGGAACTGAAGATGAACAGTACAACCCGTACATTACCGGCGGCTATGGAACAGGTTTTTTTCTGACTGTCGAAGAGGCCGTAAAAAAGAGTAAAAAAAGAATCAAGACTCCGAGAAAGCGTGATGTTTTCAAACGCAATCTGATCCCCTGGCTGGAAGCTAAGAAGAGTGGAAAAAGATAATTTTGCTATGATAAATTGAAGGATTACAGACCATAACAATTATGAATGATAACATATTACAGGTATTGGCAAAGCTTTTTGATCAGCATCGGATTATCTTCTGGTACGACAACGATAAAGAGATGCGCGACGACTTTGCCGAGCTGAAGCTGCCGGAGATTGAAAAGGTTGAAATCGACAACAACGAATTCAGTCTGAAATACCGGATTTTGCGGCAGGAGCCCGAGCAGAAGTTTCTGCTCTATTTTGCCGGCCCGGTTCCGGAAGATAAAGATAACTGGCTTTTGGATGTGGAGCTGTCGCATGGGGTTTTTTACGCGGACCAGGTGACAATTTGGCTGAACGAACTGGGGCTGGGCAGTGAATTCGGAGAATTTGTCCGGGAGCACAGCGCCTTTTTCAAATCGGCGAAGCGGCTGGAAGTTTTTAAACAGAAGATTAAACATAGTGACAAGCCGGAACAGATGCTCCTGGTTATGCTGGCGATTTGTTGTGCAGTTGATGCCCGGCTCGATGTTATCCTCGAAAGCCTGCTTGCGGATCTGGCTTTGGTTCGGGAAGAAAAGATTAAACTTATTGAGCGCTGCGGCCTTAAAGAATATCTCTGGTCTGAAATCGCTCATCATTATGGCTACCGTTCCGAAACCGTCGGTCTGAAAGACTTTGTTATTGAACTTTTTCGAAGTTGCTATGCAGAAAGTGTTGAACCGGGTGAACCGGGCCAAAGTGAACGTCTGGTATTTCTCAAGCGCTGGAAAGACAGTATTCACCATCGTGAAGTATTTACATCCCTTGCCAATGAATGCGCAAAAGACCTGAAGATTGAAGCTGATCTGCCCCAACGGGAATTGAAAGCATTAGCCGATATCGACTATTTCCGCCAGATTGACCAACAGATCATCCGGCAGTTGATAGTTGAGGTCAGTGCCCGAACTCTGTCTCTTGTTGCGGCTGCGGAAATTATAAAAAAACGGCGGTCCGGTCACTGGTACCATGAGTTTACCGACATTTATGAGGCGATCTTTTTTGCAGCCCGTTTTCTTCATGATTTTCATGAAATGGATCTCAATATTGACTCAGCTACCGGGGCTTTGCAGAAATATAGTGAAAACTGGTTTATTCTTGACCAGCTCTATCGGAAGTTTGTCTTCCATAGCACAAAATCGGGAGAGACCAGTCTGCTTCAGGAACTTTCCCGATTAATCGAAAATGTCTACAGCAATAACTTTCTGCTGCCGGTCAACAACCGCTGGCAGGAGATTATTGATAACTTGAAAAACTGGCCGGTTCCCGGGATTACCGCACAGTCTGATTTTTTTCGCAACCGGGTGCAACCTTTTCTCGACAAAAACAAAAAAATTGCGGTTATCATTTCGGATGCGCTACGCTATGAAATCGGTGATGAACTGGTTAGTATGATCCGCCGTGAAGACCGTTACGCAGCTGACCTGACTCCGATGTTGGCGCTATTGCCGAGCTTCACCCAGTTGGGTATGGCCGCCCTTTTACCCCATCAGAAACTGCAATTTTCAGAGGATGCTTCAGGCTCGGTTTTGGTTGATGAGCAAAGCAGCCGAGGCACTGAAAACCGCAAAAAGATACTGGCTCGACATTGTAAATCCGGAGGTTGTGCTCTTAAATCAGATAGCCTTCTCGCTATGAACCGGGATGATTGCCGGCAGTTGATCCGCGAAAATGAGGTTGTATATATCTACCATAATCGCATTGATGCCGTCGGTCATAAACTTGAATCCGAGGGCCGGGTTTTCGCGGCGGTGGAAGAGACCCTGCTGGAATTGCTGAAAATTATCAAAAAACTGACTGCTGCTAATGTCAGTAATTTGCTGGTGACCAGTGATCACGGCTTTATCTATCAGCATCAGGCCCTTGATGAAAGTGAGTTTGTGGTTGAGATTCCCGAGGCCGAAACCATCACTGTGCGTGACCGGCGTTTTGTTCTGGGAGAAAGATTTTACGCCAACGACTCCTGCAAAATATTTACGGCAAATCAGGTGGGTCTTGCCGGTAATGATGAG
>JAOZKP010000130.1 GCA_029935295.1 bacterium
TATACTCATTTAAGAGATAAATCTAACCAAGGTTTCGCTGGATGAAACTGACCAGGGCTTGACCGCCGTGGTTATCTTTGCGGATCAGGGCGGCGGGGTTGGCGGCGGGAAGCAGGAGGAGTTCTTTTTCTGGGCTTTCAACTTTGGCAAAATATTTTTGCAGAGATTGGTGTTCGTTTTTAGAGATGGCATCGTTATGGAGCAGCAGGAGCGGGGTTGTAACTGACGGTAGGTTTTTCACGGCCTGTACCAACATCTTTTTGACCTGGCGCTCGGAAGCTGCCGGGATGTCGGCATAGGCTAAAGCGGTTTTCCGGTTTTCATTTTCAGATTCAACTTCACCTTCAGGTTTAATTTCAGATGAAATTTGCGAAATTCCGGACAAAACAGGAAAGAGTGCCGCCAGAGCCGCCATTTCGTAACTGCGGGCGGCCAGAGACAAGGCTAAAGCAACGCTGTTGCCGACCCCGCAGACCACAACTTTTGCACAAACAATTGCGGCATAGGCATATGCTTCATCAACCGCGACCTGCCACTCATCGAAAGCACGATCTTCAAGATCGGCGGCAGTTGTCGCATGTCCCGGAAGTCGCGGCACAATTACTAAAAAACCGTGCCGGCCAAGGAAGTCTGCCAACTTACGCAGAGTTGACGGAGTTTGCAACCAGTCATGAATCAGGACAAAAGCGGCTTTAGGACTGCGGGGTTTAACCAGATACGGCAAACCTTCGGGCAAGGCCATAAGTTCAGACTCATCCGGCAGCGTCTGCCGAGCGTCAAGATAGGTCTGTTCCATAATCTTAAGCAGGCGTCTGGCGGTAAGTTTTTTCAGGTACCAGGCTGGAATCCACCTGAGTTTATTGAGAAGCCGCTGCAGGGCTTTGAGAGGTTCAACTGTATTGGCCATTACGCAAAATGGATTATCAACCCGAATGCTATGAAAAGCATGTCCGTCACAGGCCCCTTCAGGATCGGAAAAGATGAGTTTCCCGGTACCGGCATCACGTAAAAGCCCCCTCTCCCGGGCAAACTCCATAAGTTCGTCAATCCGGCCGCCCTCACCTTCAAGCAGGAGATCGACCTGCGATTTTTTCAGGCTGTGATGACGAAAATAGATCGGTTCGAGACGAGCTGAAGTGGCAACCAGAAAAGCCCGCTGCCGAAGTTCAGTTTCCGAAAACTTTGACCCTTTTGTTTTATAGAGAAGAGAGGCAACAATATGATCAAGATTAACCGTGGTCAGGTTATAGATTGATGCCATCAGCCTGTCAGTCATCCCTTTTATCGCCGCTCGCGACCGCCGATCGTCCACGAAACAAGGTGTTTTCCGACCAAAGATGCCTTTGACAAAAGGCTCCAGTGAAAGTGGTTTACCGAAACGGATGTCGATATCAACCCCGTCAAGGAGCATGGAGCCTTCAACCAGCATCTCTTCCAAAACCCGCTTCGGCACCATCTCTTCGATAAGGCTTGAGAATCCCCGCAGCAGCTTATCGGCCGGCCGTAAAGGATAATAGGTCACATTAACTGGAACGATATTTATACTTTCAATCGTTTCAACTGTTGCGGAAAGGTCAAATCCGGCCAGCAGGTCATTGACCGATTCGGGATCTGAATCTTTGAGAGCAGCCCAGCGCTGCCGCAAGATTTCGGCCCGCAAAGCCAGAGCCGCGGCACCGGTATGCGGCGGGTGCCAGCCTTCATCTCCGGCGATCATAAAATTTCCGTGTTCAACCACTTTGCGGTTCTTAACCATCAGCCCTTCCGGGAAGATTATCCAGGCCGCATTTTCATTGAGCAGGCTTTTAATAATCAGGTTATCACGTTCGGGATCTTTTACGGAAACAGCACCGACCTGATCGAGATAACGCCCCGTAAGGCCGCTGAAAAATTCGTCAGAGGCGAGCGACCAGACCGGTTTGTCGAGTAATTTTGAGATATGATAGGGAAGGAGCAGGGTTTCTAAGCGAGTGAAATGATTAATAACAAAGATTGTCCCGCCGGCCGGCAGATCTTCGCTGTTATGGAGGTTAATCCGGGCCCGTGAGAAGGCCGTCAGAACTTTCAAGGCGAGACTGGTGGTACGATAAGCGAAGAGGTTCATAAGAAATCGCCCTTTTCCGGGTAAACAGCCGCCAGTCTCGAATTACGGTAAATGCAATCTACAACATCATTTTTTATCGAGACCGGCGATGAAAGCTTTCCATTTTTCCTTACTGCTCAGGGAGCCGACCGGACAGACCTCGGTACAGGCAAAACAGTCTTGACAATCGACACTGGCAGGATCGAGCTCGCTACCGAAGAAAGAGACGATGGTATCCATACCGCGCTTGGCAAAACTCAATTTGTAACCTTTTTCGATTGTGCTGCAAACATGAACACAGCGGCCGCATAAGAGGCACTTTTTCGGTTCATAGACAAGATAGGGATGGTCGTCAATCAGCTCCGGATAATCCCGGTCAATATGGCGCAGACGCTTGGTTTTCAGTGGTTGTTTAAGAAATTTGGCAATCTGCTGAAGCTCACAGCTGCGATTGGAGATACATGTGCGACAGCTGCCGTCATTGGTTGAAACCAGCAACCGAAAAGCGATCTGGCGTAGTTTGAGAATCTCCTCAGAATTGGTTTTGACCACCATTCCGGCAAAAATCTCACTTCGGCATGAAACCTGGGGCCCTTTGACACCCTCAATTTCGACCAGACAGAGGCGACATGAAGCCGGCGGTTTCTCCATCCCTTCAACGTAGCAGAGATTGGGAATATAGATATCGTTTTCAAGACATACCGGCAGCAAATACGAGCCGGCAGGTGCGGTTATTTCCTTATCATCCACCGTAATGGTAACCATTTCAGCACTCATGCGTCACCCTCCTCATTCTCTTTGACCGGCAACGGTTCAACTCCCTGATCGGGAATCAACTCCGGGGGTGAAACCCGGCGGACCGCATCATATTCAGGCGGACAGGCATAAACGCATTCACCGCATTTAACACATTTTTCCTGATCAATCGCCTTTTTGCGATTGCTGGTCGTAAAAATTGCTTCGGTCGGGCAGCAGGCAACGCAGGCATCACAACCCCGGGCACAAGCCTCAAGATCGATATAGAACGCGGTCAAAGTGCGGCACATCCGCGCCGGACAACGTTTCTCTTCAATATGAGCAACATACTCATCACGAAAGAAACGCAGAGTCGTAATCACCGGATTTGGCGCCGTTTTACCGAGACTGCAGAGCGAGCCGGCAACTACCGCCTCACTTATCTCTGCCAGGTCATCGAGATCACTCATTTCCCCTTCGCCGACTGTAATCGACTGCAGAATTTCCCGCAGATGCCGGGTACCGATGCGACAAAAGGTACATTTCCCGCACGATTCGCCTTGTGTGAAATCGGTGAAATAACGGGCGACCTCAACCATGCAGGTGTCTTCATTCATGACCACCAGACCACCAGAGCCCATCATCGCGCCGACACTTTTTAAGGAGTCGAAATCAATTTCGGTCTCCATCAATGACGCCGGCAGACAGCCGCCGGAGGGGCCACCGATCTGCACTGCTTTAAGTTCCTTGCCGTTCTTGATGCCGCCGCAGACATCGACCACCAGATGCTCCAGCGTTACCCCCATCGGCACCTCAACCAGGCCCGGATATTCAACTTCACCGACTACGGAAAAGATTGCAGTTCCCGGACTTTCAGCGGTGCCAATGCCATGAAACCATTCCGCCCCGTTCTTAATTATGGAGGGTACGGTTGATAATGTTTTAACATTGTTGATAATCGTCGGCAGTTCCGCAAAACCGGAAACCGCCGGATAAGGGGGCCTGACCTTAGGCATCCCCCGACGCCCGGAAAGCGACTCAATCAGGGCCGTCTCTTCACCGCAAACAAAGGCTCCGGAACCCTGAAAAACAGTGACTGCAAGTGAAAAATCACTACCAAGGATATTTTCACCGAGAAGATTTTTAGCTTCAGCCTGAATTATCGCCGCCTCCATAATTTTAACGGCCAGAGGATATTCCGCCCGGATATAGAGCAGCGCTCTGTCGGCGCCAATTGCCAGTGCCGCCAGCGCCAGTCCTTCGAGTACCTGATGCGGATTACTCTCTAATAGGGTGCGATCCATATAGGCTCCAGGATCACCTTCATCACCGTTACAGATAACCATTTTCGAGGAAGCTTCGACCCCGCGAGCAATCTCCCACTTCTTTCCGGCCGGGAAACCGGCGCCGCCACGGCCACGCAGATTTGCGGCTTTGACTTCATCGAGCACCCAGGCGCCGCCTTTTTCCAATCCGGCGGCTAGAGATTCATAGCCGCCAACCGCCAGATAGTGATCAACCTCTTTGGGATCAATCAGACCGCAATGCTCCATCACCACCCGGTTTTCATAGAGATAACGCGGATAATCCATCAGCGTCGGAAAGTTTTCATCGGCTTCCAGAGCCCCGATCAGATACTCATAACAGGGATCGCTGCCGTCTTTAAGAAAGGAACGCACCAGAATCCCGGCTTCACCGGCGCCAATTTTCTGATAAAGGAGCGACGGGAAACCCGGATTTTGAATAATCACCAGCGGTTCGGCGTAACAGTGGCCGAGACAGCCGACCTTTCTGATTTCAGCTTCAATTCCGTTATCTTTTAAAGCCTCCTCAAAACCGGCAATCGTCTCTAACGCACCCGCTGCGAGGCCGCAGGTAGCCGCTCCGACATAAATTACCGGCAGCGGCGAATCTTTCAAGGCCGCAACTACGCTTGCAGCGGATTCGGCATGGGCCTTAAGATGCTCTTTAGGGCTCTTTTCAGTCTTCATTTTTCTCCTGCTCCCGGGCTGCCATCTCTTTGCGAACTTCGATTTCAGTAATAATGCCTTCGACTTTACTGGGGGTCACATAGGCTTCAACCTTCTCCCCGACAACCACGGCCGGCGCCAGAGCACAACAACCGATACAAGCAACCCTCTCGAGGCTGTATTCGCGATCCTCAGAAGTTTCGTTCTCTTTAATTCCCAGACGCCGTTCAAAATTTTCGAGAATAATCTCACCGCCTTTAACATGGCAGGCAGTTCCGAGACAGACTTTGATCGGATTGCGCCCCGGTGGATTAAAACGAAACTGATTATAGAAGGTGGCAATACCGTAAACATTGCCAATGGTTACGGCAAGGTGTTCAGCCACCATCCGCAGAGCCAGCCGGGGCAGATAGCCATGTTTAGTTTGAATCATCTGCAGAGCCGGCAGCAGCTGCAGAGACTCCTGCGGAACAGATAAAAGTTCATCCGCCACCGCTTTTAAAACGGCCAACTCTTCCTCATCAATCGCCGCTTTTTCCGATTCATCAAGGGTGGCTAGTATTCGATCCAGCATAGTTCTAATTAATCTCCGTTACTGATTAAAATATTCGTACAGTGAACTTGAATTCTTTTCCGCCAAAAATTGCCGGCAGCAATTGCTGAAATCAGCAACCCGCTGCTTAAGATTTGCCATCTCCTGCATGACTTTTTCGCGATGATCATAGCTGATTATCGCCAGACTGCGGTAAATATAGAGAAAATCATGCTCCGGCCCGACCAGTTCCAGGTTCTTACCAGCACAAACTTGCATAAGGTCAGAACGCATCGGCGGACAGATAAAATTTATACAGAGCGGGCCTTTCAAAACTCCCAGACTGCAGCCTTTGTCAGTAAAATATTGACAGTGAGCCCCTTTATTCAAGGTGTTATCCCGATGCCGCCGTAATACATAAGTACCGCCGCAACCATCGGCAGCAAAACCTTGAGTGAGCAACTTACGCTCAAGCTGCAAACCGTCAATAATTTCCGGCACCAGATGGGAGCGCTCTGAAGGCTCGCCCTCAAGCCGGAAAATATCCCCGGCCCCACGGTGACAGCAACCCGGATAGACACCTTCGACCAGATCAAAAGATTCGTCCTGAGCTTCCGGCAGCCGATTGATTACCTGTTGACAATTACAGCAGTAGTCACTTAAAAAAGAACTGAAGAGATTATTAACCCGGCGCACCAGCTCTTTATAAACGGTCACCCGCCACTGACAACTATCAGCAGAATCATTTTCCGGCAAAAAGAGCTCCCTCTTAATCTTAGCAACTTTTCCGCGGGCGCCGCCGGCGTCAGCAAAGTACCAGGCAAAATTTTTTGCCGTCGACAGCTAACCGACCGGCCCTATGTTTGTCAAGAGTTTTATCCGGCACCTAACCGAAAACCGCTAATTTTCAAAGATTGCTGCAGCAACCGCATTTCAATCCCCGGAATACCTTCGGGAACATTCGATAAAACTTTGCATTTATCAGCCTGGTGTTGTTTTGCCACAAGTTTCATGCATAAAAAAAGTGCAAATCAACGCCAGCACGGCCGCTCCGGTGAGGACTGAAAGTAAACTGGCATAGGCTTCGGGAGTGTAAACTCCCGCTCCGGTCTTGGGAAAATGATCGAGAATTTTCCCCATCAAGGGCATAAAAACCGCCCCGCCGAGAAATGGAAAGAGATTGATTGTTCCAACTGAAGTGCCGGCTATCGCCACCGGGAAAAGTTCTTTCACCGTGGTGAATCCGATCACGACAATCGCTGAAGAGCTGAAGGAGAAGAGAAAAAAGAGAGGGTATAAAAGCGGCAGGTGTGCTCCCGCCGGGAAACGTGACAGAACAAACAAAACCAGAGTCAAAATCCCGGTGCAAAAAACAAAAACCTTCTTCCGGCTTTTAACTACTTTTTCTGAAAAATATCCGAGCAGTGGACTGCCGATAATCATCCCCCAGGCAATCATACTCAATATTGACCCGGCCTGGGCGCGGCTCAAAGCGTGAACATGCATCAGGTAGGGGCCGCCCCAGAGCGCTCCGAAACCGAAAAAGATGCCGCAATCCAGAAAAAACCAGATTGCGACCGGCCAGAAACGTTTTTCACTTAAAACCCGGACAATCCCCTGCCCAAGGGAAAATTTCTCAACCTCCGGTGCGCTGGTTTGCACTTCACCGTCAATCTCAGCCAAGCTCGGCCAGCCCATCTCTTGCGGCCGGTCACGCACTATCATCCAGACCAGAATCAGCAGTACGAAAGTCGCCCCGCCGATCACTTCAAAAGAGGGACGCCAGCCGAAACGGGCGGTCATTAAGGCTAAAAGCCAGGTTGCGGCCATAACCCCGATACCGCCGACCGCATTAAGAATCCCGGCCATAATCGCAAATTCATGGCTCCTGAACCATTGCGAAAGAATCTTCATCGTCGGAATAAAGACCATGGAGACCCCGAAACCGACCAGCAGACGGCCGATAAAAGCCATCGTAAAATTTTGCGCCAAGCCGAAAACCAGGCTGCCGACAGCCGCGATCAGGAGAAAAAATGTTACCGTTTTCCGGGGGCCGAGCGAGTCGGACATAAGCCCCGCCGGCAGCTGCATTGCGGCATAACAGTAAAAATAGACCGACCCCAGAAGACCCATCATGCTGCCGGAAAGCTGAAATTCCTTAACCAGATCATCAGCCACCACCGAAAGGGAGAGCCGATGAAAATAGACCAGAAAATAGGCCGTCGTCAGAACTGTGAAAATCAGCCAACGGTAACGCAGCAGTTTGGCAGCATTAGAGTCTCTGGATGTCATTCATACCCCTAATGCGGGAACAAATCCCGCAACCCAAACGGGTCTTTACGGCCCGCAAATAAGTGACCTTATCAGGTCACTAAAAATAAAGTACTTTATCAGCACCATTGATTGCGGCCCAGGCATCAGGCA
>JAOZKP010000442.1 GCA_029935295.1 bacterium
TCCGGACCTTGAAGTCAAACGTTCGATAAGCCGTAGCGGCAACCTTTTTACGGTCAACCTGACGGTCAAAAATGTCGGGGGTTCGGCAGCCTGCGATATCAAACTGTTAGATCGCCTGCAACTTTTTCAACCCATCAACCGTAATGAATCCCGGGTCAACTACGAGGCGGCCTTCAATACTTCTACGACCAGCTGGACCATGGAGATTATTCCCGAACTGCCGCTCCCGGCCGGATATTCGACAACATTTAGTTACCAGGCCGTGCCGGTTCTGGTCCATCCTTATATTTTGACTCCCCTGATTGGCGGTGACAAATATCAAACCCCTCTGGATATCTGGTATGAGGACTGTCAGGGTAACAATTTCACCTATGAACGCTTAAAATTGGCTTCGGATCAAACCACAGCTTACAATACCGTCGTCAAGGCATCCGACTACCTGCTGGTTACCTGTCCTGACAATCTACACACCTTTAACCAAAATAGTCCGGCTGAGGTTGAAAAAATTCTCTCCCAGATGGCCGAATTGGCTTCGCTCAGAAACGGAGTACTGGGCTACATCACTCTTTTTAGGCCGGGTTCTGCCTTCGGCAGCGTGGCCGGAGATGCCAATCTGCTGCATAATCTGATCAAGCAGAACGGCAGCTGGAATAAAAAGCTTAAAAGTGACTGGTCGAGTAATGGTTTTCTTCTCTTCGTTGGTGAAACCGAGATTATCCCCGCCTTCAGCGGCAAGACCTTTGGCGAGGTTTATACAACGCGCGGCGATATCATGCTGAGCTCCGACTGTACTGATTATCCCTACGCCAGTACCTGTGGCAATGAGCTGCGGCCGGAATTGAGTATCGGCCGCTTAATCGGTAACCGAGTCATCGATCTTCAGCAGGGGCTTGAGACCTCGATCAATACCGCCCGTCAGGAGTTCGGCTACGTTTTTGACCGCTCTAATTATATCTTGTTCAGCGGTTATCCGACGACTTTAGGAGGCGGTGCCGATAATATCAATTTCAAAAAGGAGGTTGATCGGGTCTTTGGGACAATTGGTCAGATGAATCCCACAGCCAGCATCAGTCGCATCAACACCCCGGACTTTACCCAATCTAGTGTTGAATTTACCAAGTTGGTTTTGAAAAATCTCTTTTTTTCAACTATCGATACTCGAGACGTCGTCTTTTTGGCCGGGCATGGCAACACCGGATCCTGGGATACGATCTCCTCGTCTGACGTTAAGAATGAGAACTATCTTTTTGACCACTGGAGACATCCGGTCATTTTTGCCTCCTCCTGTACCACCGGTCGGTATTGCGGCGGTCTTTCGATGGCTGAGGCCTTTCTCATGCAAGGGGCGGGTGCCTATCTCGGAGCGACCAAGCATGGTCTCGGTACGCATGCGGCAATCTCTAATCGTTTTTTTGAAAAATGGGGTAGTGTTAGTGCCGGTGAGGCCGTAAAATTGACCAAACAGAGCCTTGATTCCAGCAAATCAAGTAAATACTGGATCGGCATCTATCATCTTTTCGGCGATCCCAAATATGGTTGGCAAATGCCGGCCACCGAAGCGAGCGAAAGCTTGCGGACAAATGATGGCGGAGGCGAGCTTCCTGAAGTGACCGAAACCATCGAAATTGCCGTGCCGACCTATGAAATAATAACTTCTGAAGGTGAAGATCAGATCATAGTCCCCGACGGTCTCACGTTATGCGAACATGGCAAACCTGAGGTTCCCATCTACCAGGCAACTTACTTCTGCCCGCCTGGTATCGAGGTTCAGGATGTAGTCATGGTTGAGCGTTCAACCGCCATACCGGTCGACAATCTAAACCTGCCCGATGTCCTGGTTGCTATCCACGACGGTCAGCCGGAAGGCCCGTTCGACCAACCCACCACCGACTACTGGTGGCCTCAGGATGATTTCTCCTGGCGCCTTGAGGATCTTCAGGAAGGCAGATTACTGGTTATCACCCTTAATCCCTTTTTCTACCATCCCCTGACCGGCAATGGCCGCTTCCACAATCATTACACTTTTGCTGTTGCTATGGCTGCCAGTGAAATAGCGATAACCAATTTAACAACTGATAAAGATATCTACGATGAAGCTGAAACGATCAACTTAGAGGTTGAGTTCACAGCTCCGCCCGACGTCGATAATGATCTTTTACTGACGGCCCTGATCCGGGAGCAGAATCGTGATAATGTGATAGCTGGCTTACCGGTGCAGTCCTTGCAATCGGTCAAGGGAAGTAACCTGTGCCATTTAAGCTTGAGTAGCGCAGGTTTAACGGGAGCCTATGAAATAGAAGTACAGCTGCTGG
>JAOZKP010000131.1 GCA_029935295.1 bacterium
AAAAAGATCCCACAGAAACCCGACAATTAATGTCCAATATAGTATGCCGTCCGGAAAAAGTCTACCCCTAAAAAAAGACCCCTTAAATTCATAAGGGGTCTCAAATTAAACTCAGAGCTTCATTTTCATTTAACGATCTTTGATTAAAACCTCGATCTCTTCTTCTGAAAGCGGGTTCTGACGCAGACCTGCCCGAAACTGGTTCAAGGACCACAAGTAGAGGTTCTGGCGCTCATTAACTTTAACAATTTCATCGATAGTCGCCGCATCTCCGGTAAATTGCCCCAGAAGATCGACAATATCACGGAAACCAGCCGGCTTAACTTCCTTACCTTTAAGTTTGCGGGACTTCGGATAGATCTCTTCCGGATTCGGGTTTCCGGTCAAGTCAATCCGGGTATAGGGTTTTCTTGTAAAAATTGTCCAGGCCCGTGATTCAACCATCATTTTTGACAATTTAATCGGCATATTATCGGTTGCCATTCCCTGACCCGTAGGACAAGGTGAGAAAAATTCAATCAATGACGGCCCCTTATAGGCTATCGCCTCCGTCAGAATGCGGATTGCATGAACCGGATTAGAGAGTGTAAGCCGAGCCACATAAACCCCGGGGATTGCCATCGCCTGACCCACAATTTCACGATGAAAATCATCTTTACCCTGGAGCTCAAGTCCGTAAGGCGAAGTTGTCCGGTTGGAGCCAAAACGACTCGCTCCAGATTTCTGAAAACCGGTATTCATATAGGCTTCATTGTTATAGATTATCCAGGTTACATCCTGATTTTCACCTAATGCAAAGTTAAGCCCTTGATTACCGATATCATAAAATGAACCGTCACCGCCAAAAACCAGGACTTTTGTCAGTTTATCAAGATACTGGTTCCGAAAAGCATTAAAAAGCGAGATCCGCGCCCCCAGAGCCGCTGCACTGGCGGTCCCGAAACCGTAATGTCCGGAAGGGTAGACCCGGGCATTGTAGGGATTACTGAGACAGGAAACCTCGGCACAACCGGTCGCATTGACTGTATACACATTATATCCATGATCGATCATGTGCTGCAGACCCCGGCCCTGCTCACGCGTCATCAAGGCCGGTAACGAACGATAGAAATCAGCAATCAAACGTGGATTAAGGCGCACCATTTCAGTTGCGGCAAACACCAGATTCTCAATTATTCCTTCTCCGCAACCGGGACAGAGGCTGTGACCGCCCGGCAAAAATTTCTGACCGGAATAGAGCAGCATCATCTGTTGCAGGTAACGGTTTCCTTTTACATACGGAGCAACCGCACAGCTAACATCATTTTCGTAAACCTCTGCATCAAGAAAACGTTCATCTGCCTCCCCCTGGATGCTGGCCTTATCAACCAGCCCGAAGGCTTTTGCCTTACAGACCTCAACACAAGCCCCGCAGCCTTTACAAAATTGCGGAATAACGTTGATGTTGAGATAGCTGTCTTTAAAAACAGCATCACTGTAACCAGTAAACTTCTTCAATTCCAAGGGTCGAAAAAGAGCTTTTGCAGCATCGTTCAAAGCATCATATTCGCGGTCGTGCAGCAATGTTACCCTTAAAGAGTTGTCAGGACAGGCCGCAATACAGAGACCACAGGCGATACATTTTTCAGCGTCAAAAACCGGCAATACTGTACCGATCAGGCTGGTATCGTTATACTCTGAGGTTTTTGCCGGAATAATATTATGGTACTGATCCCAGGGAATCTCCTCGCCGCGTTGTATCGGTTTAAGCACTTTTTCGATAAATAGAGGCCGATACTTGTCCCCAAGAACTGAAGGGAACGTCAATGTCGCATTTTCATCGGATTCACTGTAACCGCGTGAAGCGGGCGGATCGTAGTAGATCTTTTTTACTAGAGGTGGAATTGAAGCGGGTGAAGAACCGGAATCAGCCGTCTTTTCCAAATCCTTATCTGCACCTCTTTGAACTCCGATAATTTCGTATGGAACTTCTAAAAGATCCATATTAATATCAACCAGTTTTGCTTTCTGACCGCTGAATTTTCCAGACAGTTCGCTCCGAAATGCTTTGTTAAATTCAGCCCCGGGAAGAAGTTCGATTATGCGGTTGATCGCCCCCAAAATCGGAGTCCCGGGAAGATTACGTTTTAATTGAGCAACAGAAGCCCCGGTAGCATCCAGCAGGACCAGGTTAAATGCCGCATTCTCTAAAAGTTTACACACCTCTGCAGTTGCTTGAAGTTTGAGCTCATCATAACTCTTAACTGTATTAAGCAGTAAATAGCCGCCTGCCTTAACCCCTTTGATAAGACTCAAAAGGCTGTTATCAAGCAGGTATTTATCGTTAAATACGGCCAGAGTTTCAACCTTGCTGACATCAGAACAGATCTGAATCGGTTTGGTCGATACCCGCGCGTTCATCACTACCATCCCACCCTTACGCGAAGCACCATATTTAGCACTGGTCTGAACATATTTTCCGGCCTTGGCGATAATTTTAGCCAGAGTCTCCTGTGCCGTCTTGACGCCTTCGGCCCCAACCCCGATAAAAGCCAAACCAACTTCACTCTCGGCGAAATCATCGTGCTCCACTTTGTCGAGCATCTGCGGACCCTTGATACCGAGTCCATAAATACCTGCCGGTTTTTTAGAGAGCATATTCTCGATAACGGCAAAACAGTCCTCGATACTAAAATCCTGGCTGCCGATACCATAGATACCGGAAGTGATAACCGGGTTAAAACAACGCCCGGTGCGCTCATTATAGGCAGCATGTTTAACATCACGCAGAAGATAACGCTCGTTTGCCAATGCGGTTTTTTCCAACACTGAAACAACTTTGGCGTTCTGAATTCCCCGGGCAATCTCTTCGGTACATACCGGATAGAAAAGAACCGGCCGCAGAAGCCCAACCGAAACTCCTTTGTTGCGATAGTAATCTATCGCCTCTTTCATAGTACCGGCGGCAGCCCCCAGACATACAACAACATATTCGGACTCAGAGGCATAATAATCTTCAACCACATCGAGTTCAGTCCCGAGAATGGCGTTCATAACCCCCATTGCCGCTTTAACATACTTTTTAGCATTAAGCAGAGCCAGATCCTGTTTCATCTGCGTCGACATCGTCGTACCGATATCAGTAAATGTTCCCATCAAAACCGGATTGTTAAAATCAGGCTGGAAAAGCCGGTTCGGATCACCGAGAAAATATTTGAGAAATTCATCCGAGACTACTTTAATATTTTCAATACTATGGCTCTTTAAAAAACCTTCTCCGGCAACGATCGCCGGCAGCATCAACTGGCGCTGCTCGATGGCCTTAAATGCGAGCGGAATCAGATAATGCATCTCCTGATTATCGGAACTCATAAATTGCAGCCAGCCGGCGCCGCGGGCGGCATAGAGATCAGCATGACCGTTGTGAATACTTAAACTTCCTTTGTTAAGTTCGCGGGTCTGCATTGTCATAACCACCGGCAGTCTTTTGCCGGCAACAGAATACATATTTTTATATTTATAGGTTAAACCCTGAGATGAAGTATTATCGGCATAACGTCCTCCCTGAGAAGCGGCCCCCTCTAAAAAAGCCATCGCCCCGAGTTCACTTTCCGGCTGAAAATAAAAAATCCGCTCACCAAATGCATTAACAAAACCGTCAGCATAAGCCTTGGCCATACCTTCAGCAATTGGCGTTGATGGTGTAATCGGATAGCCGACAAGACCGGTAACCGTCCGTTTTAAAACATTTACGGTCGCACTATTACCATCACCGATAAAATCCTGCTGTTCACGCATTTTGCCAAAGTCAGCGCCGGCACTACTTTTAATATCAGCAACATAACGCTCCCTGTCAAAAAGCCGGGCCCCGTTAAAATTGAACTCAAAATCCTTCTTAAAATCGATATTTCTCTGTTTCAAAACCATCTACTTAACTCTCCTGTATTTACAAATTTTATCAAAAAATAAAACTATTATAAAAAAGCTGCAAACTGATCTCAAGTAAATTCAGCAAAACCCATTTTCGGACAAAAGAACCTGTACTATAAACCACAAGCTTTGTTATATACGCCAAAAATCGATATTTGGCAACTTAAATTATTGTATACAATTTCCCTGAAAGGCTGCAAATAGATCAAATAAACAGTACGATAGGTAGTATACTAAAAAAACAATCGACAATCAACGACAAACACAAAATAACTAAGCGAAATCCAAAGAAGTCTTACAAGACAATACCACCAAATAAATAACTTTTTTATATTGCAATTCAAATTACATCACTTGCATAAGGATTTCACAATCACAGAAAACCATCTCTGTGATCATCAATTATATAGATTAAAGTTAAAGCTGATTCCAGCCAATTTATCTTGAAATGTAAGAGTTTTGATTGACAAAAACCACCAACAATGTATAGAGTAAAAGAGAAAATATCAGAGCTGCGCCAACCTTTAATTTATGGATAATAACCCCCACTGCTCCGGTACCGTTACCGTACACTTAGCGGCGGTGAAAAAAAGGAAAACGCGATGAAAGTAAGTGAAATAATGAATCCGGAAGTGCTGAGTGTGGCCCCGCAGGATCGGGTATGCGACGTGATTGACCTGTTTCTGGAAAAAAATATTACTGGGGCACCAGTAGTCGACCAAGGCAAGGTAACCGGAATTATTTCAAGAAAGGATATCCTACCGCTGATCGCAACCTTTGACCTTGACTGCAGTTCGCTTGAACAGATTCGCAGAACCTGTTCCCATTACGTAACCGACCACATGCAAACCAACGTAATCACAGTCACCCCGGTCGAAGATGTTGAAAAATGTGCTTTGATCATGACCGACAACCATATCAACCGGTTGCCGGTTATTGAAGGCGACACACTGGTAGGAATAATCACCCGGGGTGATATTTTGAAAGCCCTGGCCTTATGCTGCAGATGCAACTGACAACATCACATCTTCATTTATAAACTAACGCAAGCAGGGCAGTATTAACTACTGCCCTGCTTGCGTTTACATCCCACCACTGCCGAAGAAGCTGTTATATGCGAGTTTCTGCAAAGCTTCAACGCTGCCCAATGCCCGCCTAAGATTTTCCTGTTCATCCGGCTTTAAGGTATTCGGGTCGAGATAATAATCATACTTACGACCGGAAACAATTGCCTCTACTTGAGAAACCATCTTGGCATTTGCCAACACCCGATAAGCATCCTGCAGATTATGAGAAAGTTCAGCATCAAAATGATTCTGGGATTCCAGATGCTTAATCCGGGCAACAGTATTAGTCTCCGTGTAACCATACTTCAATGCGAAAACCCGGGCCGTCATAATTAAGGGCGCCCAGCCATATAGCTTAACATTAAACTTACCCTTATGCTCATCGCTCTTTTCCAAACGAAAGTTTTTAAACATTGTCAAGGCAACATTCGACATTACCGCACTTCGGGCCATAACCATCAAAGCCCCGAAATTGTCTTTGATCATCTTATGCACTTTATCAATCAATCTCTGACTGATAATCTGCGAACCGGCACAGAAAGCAATATCCATAAGAATTATGACCCGGAGCAGGTTATTCTGACTCTGGTCATGAAATATATACTCCATTTTCCGGCGCCAGGCACCAAGCGAACCCCGCCAATCCGGATTCGAGGGCATAATATTGCCGCTGCACAGTGCAAAACCAACCCGGTCGAGGGCATTAACCACCTCATTTGCAAAATTTTCAAAATAAGCATCAATCTCCGGCACACCATCAATTTTATAGACTAAAGCATTATCCTGATCGGTAAAAAAAGTCTGTTCCCGGCGACCATCACTGCCCATATTAAACCAAGCAAATTCACAAGGCTGAGGAGATAATTTTTCGGCAAGCAGGTTTACCACCCGTGCAGTTAAAATATGTCTGTAGTCAGTTACCAGAGCATGGATCTCCATAACTCTGGCCCCTTTCAGGTAGAGTTCAACCGCTACTACATTCAGACGTTTATGCAAATCCGTCAACTCACTCAGATCGGACGTCAAACTGATCCGCGCGACCAGTTTATCAACCTGAGCTTGCCGCACCTTAAGATAAGTGCGCCGCTCATCTAAAATCGACCATCCCAGATCAAGGGCTTCCAGGTGCGCATCCAAGTTAGGGAAAAATCGATAATCATCTCCGACATTTATAATATTACTGAGACGGGCAAGATCATCAACCGCACCGTTCTGATACTGACGATAGAGTTGACTGAAATCGGCAGATTTGTAATCGGTTGGCATACAACAAAACCCTGTTCCGAATAGATCGTTACTAAAAAGGTATTAACAATTGATTTGTATAAACTTCATCATAGACAATCATCGCCGAAAAATCTACAAAAAAAGAGGGGGTGCAAATTGCACCCCCTCTTTTTTTTGACTTAACTCTTCCTTAGCAGAACTGTCTAGTCAAATTCAATACCATGCACCTGTTCGCAAAGGAACTTACGAATTTCTTTAGATGGCGGCGGTGTCATTGATGAAACAATGATATTGGTAAACAACGCAACCGGCATCAGAATCAGGGAAGATGAAGTAAACGGAATCAACTGCGCCAACCAGTGGCTGTTGCCTTTGCCCCAGAAGAAGAAGAAGGCAGTCAGGAACAGGCCGACCAGCATACCGGCGATACAACCCTGCTTATTGGAACGACTCCACCAGATACCCAGCAGGAATGTCGGGAAAATGGTGTTCCCGGCAATCGCGAAGGCCATCGCCACGATCTGCGCAATCAAAGCGAAAGGTTTAAGCGCGAAGATAATAACAATCAGTCCAAGCCCGAAAACTGCAACTTTGGAGACCATCATCCGAGAGCTTTCACTGGCATTGGGGTTAACAATACGATAGTAGATATCGTGTGAGACCGCCCCGCCGGCTGCAAGCAGCAGACCGGAAACGGTAGAAAAGGCGGCACTAATAGCACCCGCTGCGAGATAACCACAGAACCACTGTGGCAGTCCGGCATTTTCAGCGGCGGTAACAACAATTGCATCCGCCAGAGCTTTAACCGGCTGGACGCCAGCGATAGCATTCTGAACCCGCGCGAAAGCGGCATAAGCCGGTGAACTCCAGTAGAGCAGACCGATGAAAAAGAGACCCCAGACAACCGACCAGCGGGCATCACGGGTATTCGGAACAACATAGAAACGGGAAAGCACGTGCGGCAGTCCAGCGGTACCAACCATCAGGGTAAAACAGAGAGCAATCCACTTATAAGTAGAACCTATACCCCAAGGCTGTACATATTTGAGGTTTTCAAGAGAGTCTCCAGCTGCTGTTGTAACTCCAGCAAACTTATGCCCTAAATCCCAAACAGCTGAACCATATCCAATTTCAGGGATAAGGTAGAAATAACCCAGTTTTTTAGCGATAAAAATAAGTGGAAAGATAAACGCGGTAATAATAATACAGTATTGAAACTGCATATTTTTGGTTGCACCGAGCATACCGGCGATGATGATGTAGGCCAAAACAACGGCGGTACCAACAATGACGGAAGTCGCATAGGGCATACCAAATACCCACTGAAACATCATCGCAATCCCTTTATACTGACCAATAGCATAAGTCAAAGAGATAATGATTGCGGTTAAGGCAGCGATTAGACGCGCAGCCTGTGACTCAAAACGGTCACCAATAAAATCGGCTGCGGTATATTTACCGAAACGACGAATCTGGCCGGCCATCAAAACCAGCAACATAACGTAACCACCGGTCCAACCGATAA
>JAOZKP010000132.1:0-2955 GCA_029935295.1 bacterium
CCTCGTTAAGCAATACAGCCTCAGTCAGTGGGGTCGAGGACGACCCGGATACGAACAATAATGATGCTACTTGTGATGTGGATGTAGTGGATGAAGAAGAACCTATTCCAACCCTTTCGGAGTGGGGAACAATCATTCTGATGGTAATACTGGCCTTGGCTGGTGTTTGCATTACAAGAAGGAGACAATACACTTAGGTCGAAAAACCTTTTCATTCATCGTGTAGCAAAAAAAGGCGATCGACCATGTAATGGCGATCGCCTTTTTTTATTTAGGGCAATCTCTCTTACCAACAAACAGTGATATCATGAATAATAAATTACTCCCTTCTCAGTACGCAAAAGATATTCTAAAGTGCTCTTTTAAGATATTCTGCACCCTCTTAGTTCTCTTTTTGCTGGCTGCAAGCCCGGTTGAAAACCGCCCTGCTTACGCCGCTTCCGAGCCTGATTTAAGTTCTGATAAAATTCAAGCACCGGGATTTTACACCCTGCCACCTCATCCTCCGGCGTCTCCCAGTCAAGCACAGATGGTGCTTTCAGGCCCATGTATAGAAGAAGAGGTTTTGGAAATTGCGACAAGAAAGAGTCTTTCCCCCCAGGATACTGCTGAAATTGAGGCTCTGGCCCAGGGCTTAAAAAACAGTGTTGATCTGATTTACGAATATGTCCACGATCACATCAAATATGACCCCCTGTTCGGCTATACAAAAGGACCAATTGCAACCATTGCCGATGGCCGAGGAAACTCCTTTGATCAATCAGCTTTGATGGTCGCCCTTCTCAGAGCCGCCGGTTATAGCGCCGGTTTCGTCCATGGAGAGATTGCTCTAACTATTGATCAACTTGACAACTGGTTAGGGGGGCGGCCCGAGTCCAGTGCCAACATTCTAAATACAGCCCAAATACCTAATGGTGAAGCCTGGATATTTGTCGGTGATGACTTGGTGTATGCCGTCTCAATTGATCATGTCTGGGTAAAAGTCGATATCGAAGGAACTAACTATTTCTTTGACCCCAGCTTCAAAACCCATCTCTACAAAAATCCCATCGATCTCGCCGCGGCCATGGCTTATGATAGATCAAGCTTTAATTCTGCCGCTCTTTCAGGCTCCAGCTCAGGCACTCATTATATTAAGGATATTAACAACACGAATATCCACTCCTCCCTTGCCGGTTACACCAGTAATCTGGTCAATTACATCAAAGCAAATCATCCGGGAGCTGTTTTAAGTGATGTTATCGGGGGTAAATCTATCGAACTGGTACGCGGAACCTCCCTGAGGCAGACCACCCTGCCTAATCAACACTCCATTCTTGCAGAGTGGGTTGAGATCCCCGACGAACTTAAACACTCACTGCGTCTTCAGTACGAAGGCCTTGATGAAACTCTCTTTTCGGCTGACATTTACGGTAAACGTCTCACCATATTTTTTGACGACACTGATCATCCCGTACTCCGCCTGGATGGAGTGGCAATTGCAACCGGCAATCAAACGGTTCCCGGAGTCCGCAGTGAAGTCGTTTTCAGTGTAGATCATCCTTATGTTGATGAATATGGCAATACTGACTACGGAGATCAAACCGTCTCTGCTGATGTTGTTGCCGGTAATTCTATATTCATCGTTAATGGCTGGGGGGGATCTTCTCCCGGAATGGTTACCAGACATCGTAAAATAATGGCGGAAAACATTCACGATGGAGGGAGTAACACAGCGGAACCGGTTCTCGGCGAAGCTATGGCAATGGTCGCCTATAGTTGGCTTGCTGAAAACAGCATGCTCCATGATCTATCGTACCATATAACGGAATCAATAGCTCAACAGACAGGTAATGTGCATAAAAAAATATCTACTATCAGACATCATGTTTTAGGCTTGCTGGAACAAGGTAAAAGTCTCCAGCTGGATATACCCAGTGATATGGCTACCTACGATGGGTATCCTCGGATACCCATTTTCTACAATCTGGGCGGCCATGGCAGTGGACTTGAATGGGGTGTCATTGATCAGTTGCAACCCTATTCAGCAGTCTCTACCGTTAAACTCCTCGGGATGTCCAATGATCGTTCGGACAAGATTTTTGATGTAAATAGTTTAACTGATTTTGCAACCATTGCGCCGCAGCTGGTAAATTACAAGGCTTCAACACTTTCTACTATAGAGACCGCCATTACTAATGGGGATCGCGTAATTTTTCCGGAGGATGGTACTTTAGAGGAGGGTGATTGGCAGGGAATCGGGTACTTACAGATAGGCAGTGATAATCTTGGCTATAAAATTAACGGTGAGATTTATGGGGGATATGGAATCCTTGAGGCCCTGCTCGAAGAAATTTATGCCAAGTATGAGCCCGAGTACTCTTTGCATTGTCAAACCACTAAACCGATAGATCTTTTCAGCGGCAGTCATCTTTACAGTAACAAAGACTTAAGTATTGGCAGCTCCAATCAAATTGGGCTCGATTTTAAGAGATTTTACAGTTCCGGAGCCAGATTAAATAACAGCCCTCTGGGCTCGGGCTGGTCTCATAACTTTAATGCCTCAATCGTATCCGGAAGTAACGGCTTTGTCGGATTGGGTCAGGCTTCAGCTATTGATGCCGCGGCAGCCATTGTCGAACTCTATGTCACAACCGATATTCTCACTGAGAATGATACCAACAAAACTACGGAGCAACTGCTCATCGCCAGCATTGCCCAACGCTGGTTAATGGAACAGTTGATCGACAATGTCGTTACGGTCAGTGAAGCTGACCGGGTCTCCAGATTTATTAAGCAGCCGGATGGCAGTTATCTGCCGTCCCCGGGATATACCGGCACCCTGATTCAAGAGGGAGACGGAAGTTATCTGCTGACGACCAAACAGGGTGTGGAAGTTGATTTCAATCTGGAAGGGCGACTGGCGAGCTGGAAAGATCCAAATGACAACATCACCACCCTGACCTATGCCGACAA
>JAOZKP010000132.1:3055-7717 GCA_029935295.1 bacterium
ACCACCGTCAGTCAGGCAAGCCTTAACCTTACGACGCAAGTGACTTATGACCCGGTTGGCAATCAAATCACAATAACTGATCCTCTTGGTCATACTACAGGTTACCAGTATGATCCGGCCCGTCTAATTACCCAGATTACAGCGCCGGCGCCCTTGAGCTATGTTACTAAGTACAGCTATGATGCCAATGGCAGATTGGTTAAAACGGAGCAGGAGACAGGTGATTTAGAAAATCCCTGGCAGACTGCGATATTGTCATATACAGCCACCGGAAAGCTTGAAAGTTATATGAACACCATGGGAAATAGCAGTACAGCCCAATATGATCCGGCGGACAGACTTTGGAAAACAACTGATGCTGAAAATCATGCCCGCGAGTATCTCTATAACTCTTTTGGCCAAATCCAGCAGCTTATCGGGGCTCTGGGGGAAACTGAGCGTGAATATGTCTATAACGACAATGGTCTGACCCAATCATTGACCGATGCTTCCGGCAATACAACGACCTATGGATATGACGGATTTGATCGTCTCGATGAAACAACCTACGCCGATTGCAGCAGTGAATCTTTCAGTTATGACAGCACCGGCAACCTGACCCAAAAGAGGAACCGGGCGAATGAGTTTATTAATTATGATTACGACGACCTGCACAGACTTGTTTCTAAAAGTCTACCCGGATCTACAGCAACCATCTATACTTATGATCTTGTCGGACTTTTGACAGATTTGGTCGATCCCGGTGGTAATATTCATTATAGCTATGATAGTGCCGGGCGTTTAACCGCAGCCACCTATCCCGGTGGGAAAACTGTGGCTTACGGTTACGATAATGGCTCCAATCGCAATCGGCTCACCTATCCCGACGGTTACTACATAACCTATGATTATGATGCACTTAATCGCTTGACGGAAATCAGAGAATCAGGAAGTACTCTGCTGGCTCAGTACGAGTATGATCCATTGTCGCGTAGAACTGTTATGAACTGTGGTAATGGTACTTCAGCAACTTACGCCTGGGATGAAGATAACAAGCTTATCAATCTTGAAAACCAATTTAATTTCGAAGCCGTTAATTTTAGCTATAGTTACAATAAAATTGGTAATAAGCTCAGTACGACGGTTGATGACGATCGCTTTAGTTTCAAACCACAAAATATTATAGACTCCGACTACGTAAGCAATAATTTGAACCAATATGCTTCCGTTCAAACTACTTCTTTCACCTACGATAACAACGGCAACCTCACTTTTGACGGTAACAACCACTACACCTATAACCCCGACAATCGTCTGGTCGGGGTCAATACTCCAACTGCTTCTGCAGCATATTCATACAATCCCTTAGGCTGGAGAACAAGTAAGGAGGTTGATGGTCAAACGACCTCCTACATCCATGATAATGATCAAGTAATAATGGAGTATGACAATTCCGGACAATTACGTAGACGTTATATCTATGGGCCGAAAATTGATCAGCCGGTTTGTATGAAAGACAACGGTGATGTTTACTACTATCATTTAGATGGCGGCGGCTCAGTTGTAGCCCTTACTGATAACCTCGGCAATGTGGTTGAGACCTATGCCTACAACTCATATGGCATGACAGACGATTTAAGTGCGCTTGGTAACCCGTATCTTTACACCGGCCGAGAATATGATAGTGAGAGTGGTTTGTATTATTACCGAGCCAGGCATTATAACCCCGTACATGGTAGGTTTTTACAAGTTGACCCCATTGGCTACAAGGATGGCATGAATATGTATGCCTACACAAAGAATAACCCGATTAACTGGTCGGATCCACACGGGTTAACATCTCTTGCAGAACAATTTTATATAGAAGTGATGGTTGATCTGGGAAGAATATTTCAACTAACACAAAGCCAGACAGACCAACTAAAAAGTAGTGCAAACTCTGTTGCTCAAATTGCTGCCGGTACCGCCGGAATCGGCCTTTTTTTAATTACGGCACCGGCTTCCGTCCCTATGGCACTGGCGGGACTGGCGGGAGCATTTATCAGCTATATTGGTATTATGGACGGGTTACTTAACCTCCTGTCCTGGGATTGGTATAATGAAGCGCTGCATCCGGATACGGGTATGTTCGAAGAAGCCGGAAAAAACATTGGTGTCGTATGTGAGATGAAAGAGACAGGTCAATCAATAGGAAAAGTTGCAGACGTCGCTTCTATATTTTTTGGCGTTTCCGTTACCAGATCGGCAACTGATGCGGGACTCGCAATTATTCCGATAATACAGGAAACACCTTCATTATTAAAATAATAAGGCCAAAATTCATGAATTTACCCGATAATTAAAACTAAATGTTGTTAGGGTTAATAACGCTAAGTCCGGCAAAACCATATTGGGCTATTTGATTTAATTACGTGTTTGGAAGACAGGAGCTGTTTTGGAACAGGAAATATTAAAATTAAAAGTATTAAGGAGATTAGGAGGGTTAACTTTCCTGATCTTGGCTAGCGTACTCTTCTCAGCTCTTTTTGCATTTTCCGAGACAACCACCTTTACTTATGATGCTTCAAATCGCCTGACCTCGACAACTTACGGTTCGAGCCGGATCGAATATTCCTATGATGCTGCGGGAAACCGCATTCAGGTTGTTACCCCATATACGATAACCATAACTAAATCCGGTTTGGGCTCAGGTACGGTTACGAGTTTTCCCGAAGGCATAGATTTTGGGACAGATAATGTTGGTATTTATGATTTCAATGACGCCGTCACGTTAACGGCTACGGCCGCCTCCAACTCTATTTTCACGGGTTGGCTCGAAGATTGTATTGGGGCAGAAAACCCAGTTATAGTGACGGTTGACGGGATAAAAAATGTTACTGCGGTTTTCGATCTATTGCCTACCGTAACCGCAAATGCCAATGGTGACGGAACTGGGACTGTGGCTTCAAGTCTCGGCGGCATCTCTTATAGTTATCCGATCAGTAGCAGTGAAACAACTACTCCTTTAGCATTGGGTACGACAATCTCCTTAACCGCCACAGCCGGAGATGATACTAAAGTATTTTGGGCAGACTGCACAGCGATTGGCGGAGTAGTGTCAGGTAATGGAACGACTATCGCGACCTGTACGTTCAGTTCTCTTGCGAGCAGTAAAATCGTTAACGTAACTTTCTCTACAGCTCAATATATGGTCACGGCAACCGTTGGTGCTAATGGGAACCTGGATTACACGACCCCATCTCCGGTAGCTGTGAGCCCCGATGATACTGCAAGTTTTAAGTTTAATGCTGATGCTGGTTATCATGTAGCCAGTGTTTCGGGGTGTAGTGGTACGCCTTATAATAATACTTCCAATTTAATTACAAATTACATTTACAACACCGGAGCAATTACTGAGAATTGTACGGTAGAAGCAATTTTTGCCGTTAACCGATACACCCTATCCGTAGAGCGCAATGGTACCGGTACCGGTACCGTATATAGTGTGCCTGAGATCAATTGTGGTGATGATTGTTCCGAAATATACAATTATGGCACCAGTGTAACATTAACCGCAGAAGCCTCGGAAGGTTCGGTTTTTAAAGGTTGGAGCGGAGGGGTTTGTAGTGGTATCGAAACCTGCCAGGTAATAATTTATGAAGACCTTACGGCCACGGCTCAATTTGATTTAATCAATCCATCTATAACTTCACAATCAGCTACAACCGGAGAGACCACAACTGCTTTGAAGGCCCAGGTTAATCCGAACGGGTTGCAAACTAATGCCTGGTTTGAGTGGGAGTCGGATAGTAATTTCAATCCTCTCTCCCCAAGCTACGGAAACTCAACCCTTCAACACAATCTCGGCAGTGGAGCGATTGAAGTGGGGATATCCGAAGGACTTTCAGGACTTACGGCAAACACCAAGTATCATTTCCGCTGTGTAGCTCGGAATTTATTTGCAACAAAAACAGAAGGCAATGATCAAACATTTACAACGACTCAAACTGGTGACCCCGTGGCAATTAGCGCTATCCTTTATTCTAGCTTGCAACTAGCGTGTGATGCCGCTGTAGACCAGGATAAAATTCTTATCAGTGAGGGTGTAATTTCAGGGCCGGTGATAGTAAACTCGCCGAATATTACGATGTTTCTGGAGGGTGGCTGGAGCTGCGACTTCAGTCATAGGACAGGCAGTAAATCTGTTGTGCAAGGTCCTTTTACAATTGAAAACGGTTCAATTTCCGTAGATGGAATCACCATCAAATAGGTACCTTAGTTTTTTTATAATAGATCATCCAGATCCCCCCACCTTTCTCTTGCGATAATCACATCTCCAGGTTGCAACCCCAAATCATCTCTAGATCCCTGCGACAATTCCATGGCATACTTGGCTGGAACCGGCCAAGTATAGGTTTTTTTCGAGAACATTTCAAGGTTTCCATCATAACCGAGACAATAAATGAAAAAAAAGAGAGTTTTGCCGTCACCATGGTGATTCCGGCCTTCAACGAAGCCGCCAGGATAGAAGCTAATCTGCAAAAAATTTCGGCCTTCCGCAATCATTGTGACTATCATCTACAATGTATTATTGTCAACGAAGGCCGGAGTTTTTTTGTTGCCGATTCGGGATCTTGCCGTAATTTTATTTGAAATTTGGAAATCTCCTTCGATAGCTACATTATGACAGTAACAAATATTTTC
>JAOZKP010000443.1 GCA_029935295.1 bacterium
TTTTCTACATTTTTCGCGGCATCGTCATATTGACATTCATTGAGAGACAATTGCAGAGGATCAATTTTATCGCCAAAGCCATCGACAACTTGAATAATCCAGAGCTCGGGTGAGCCGTCGGCTTTGTTGATGCCGCCGATTAAAGGGATGAGCGAATCATCATCCATTGTCACCAGTTCATTTTGCCATTCGTAACCGAGGGCGAACAGTAGATCTGAGCTGAAATCCTTTTGCAAAAGCAGACGTTCGCTGATTTTGCGCTCCCGGCTTAAAAGATCAAGGGTCGCGAAAAAACTTTTCCGCAAACTTCTGAGAGCTGTATAAGGCTGAACTACCCCACCCTCTTCCTCACGCCGTTTCCACTTCTGCAAAACATCTTTCAGATCATTTTCAAGGATAGCCGAGAGATAATGATGGGTGTAAAATTCATTTTCATTATGGATGCCGGTAATGTCGATTGCCATTATTCTGCTCCCCGCAAGACCGCAATTACTTGAATGAAGGGCCGGTCTTCGGTGGTCATGGTGTCTTCAACCCAATCGATGAATTCATCGAATTTGCGTTCGATTTCACGTCTGTCCTGCTCTTTTTTGTTGAGCTGCTTTTTCCCCTGGTAGAAGAGTTCCAGCTGTTTGAACTGTTTGTCTTTGAGAAGTTCGAGTTTGTCGAGCTGTTCCTGAAGTTTGGGGTTGATCATATCTTCAAAGGCCTGACGCCGGGCGGTCATATAGGTTTTGGCCTGTTTGACGGCTTCGGGCAGGAGACGGCTGAGCGAATCAAGGTCAAGCTCAATATCTTTGCTCGGGAAACGGGTTTTGCCGAGGCCGGTGCGGCTCAGGAGGCTCTTGAACTCTTCAATCTGCTGAAAGTTGTTTTGCGAAAAAGTGACCCCGAACCAGCGATGAACCAGGGGATGGCCTTTGCGGTTGGGAATCAGGCCGGAGAGGATGAAAACGGTTTCGGCCGGGGCCAGGGAGCCGGTCAGGGTTAGCACCGGGGCTTCGTGGCGGCCGAATTCGGCGACGACTTTATCGTTGATCCATTCAACCACCGGATTGTGGGGCCAGAGATAGTGAATATCCGGCCAGGCATTTTCATCTTTGCGGCTGCGTTTGATCTCTTTTTGAATCACATCCGGATCGGCCGAGAGAACAAAGGTTTCGTCGGCCGGCCAGACCTCGTTGGGCAGAGTGAATTTGAGCCGGTATTTGAGATCTTTAGTGGCGGTCAGGGAGATCTGTTGCCGATCATCATCAAAATCGACCTGCAGGGTTTCCGACTGACGCAGATGGTTGATGGCCTCTTTAAGATAGGAGTAATCATTGGCATAAAGAGTGGGCATGGAACTTAAGCAGTTTTCGACCGGCGGGGGCTGGCTGCCGGAATCATCACCGCCCATTAACAGAGCCAGCGGGTCGAAGGCTTCGCTACTGTTTTGGTTCAATTTTTGTGCAAAAGCGGTGCTGCTGATACCGGTTTCAATGGCCTTGGCGGTAATTTGTTCCTCTTCATCAATATCATAAACCCCCATAAGGGCGGAGGGATCGCCGATATTCTTAACGGCCTCTTCGTCTTTGGTGATAAGAAGCTCAAGGATACGCATATCACCCTTAATTTTATCATTAACACTCTGGTTGACCAGGTACAGAATGTAAGGTGTGTGCTCCTGTCCGTAACGATCGATGCGACCATTGCGCTGCTGGAAGACCATCAGCGACCAGGGAATATCAAAATGAATGAGGCGGTGACTCAAATAATGGAGATTGATGCCCTCGGAAGCGACATCGGAGGCGATGAGCAGGCGGACCGGGGCCTCCTCCTTGCCGAAATCTTCGACAATCTTCTGCTGTTCCACATCCGGCATCGAACCGTGCAGGATGGCAACCTGTTTATCTTTCAATTTAAGCGCCGAAGGCAGGTGTTTTTCGAGAAAATGCAGAGTCTCGATCCGTTCGGTGAAGATTACCAGACGATCAAGTCGATTTTTGCCGTTCCAGCCATAGCCCGATTTTTTGTCGGTAATAACCGAGAGCAGTTTTTGGTATTTGGAAAATTCGTCAGGGGTGATGCGGGATACGGCTTCGGACAGTGCAGAAAGTTGAGTAATATCTTGTCGGGCTTCCGGGGTGTTCTCTTTTTCAAGCCGCCGGATGCGGTTTTGAATAGTGAGAAGACAGGCGGCCGGGCTGGAAAAGAGCGCCTTTTCCAGGGTTGTCTTAAAGAGCTGGCCGGCCCCTTTATGTTGATCCAGTTTGGTGAATTGCAGGTCAGCCAAAACATCATAGGCGATCTCTTCAACTCC
>JAOZKP010000444.1 GCA_029935295.1 bacterium
TTTATACATTTGACTCGGATCACTCTGTGCATTTTTTTAACAGAGAAAGTGAAAATCTAGGATTAACAAATGAAACAAAAAACAGGTTTATCTATGAGCTGCCAGCAACATTTTCGCATACAGAAATATATTCCACTCCTGTTTCTACTTTCAACCATATTTTTTATTTCAATAAGTATCCTCTTTGCAAATAGTGTTTCCAGTTCAGAAACACTTTTAGTTAAAGTTGGATTTTATGAAAATCATCCCAAAATTTTTTCCGATAAGAGTGACAAAATTTCTGGGTTCTGGCCTGATCTTATTGAGTATATTGCGAAAAAGGAAAAATGGAAAATAGAATATGTCAGGGGGACTTGGAGTGAAGGCCTTACTAGATTAGAGAAAAGAGAGATAGATATAATGCCCGATGTGGCATTTACGGAGGAGAGAAATAAGCTCTATACTTTTTCTAGTGATCCGGTACTTATGAGCTGGACAAGGCTTTATGTGAATAGAAAGAATAAAAAAATCAACTCTATTCAAGATCTTGAAAACAAGAAAATTGCGGCCTTGAAAAGAAGCATCAACCTTGATGGTTCTGGTGGATTAAAAGAAATTATTCACGGGTTTAATATTCAATGTACGTTAATTGAGATGGATAATTACACTGAAGTATTTAAAGCAATAGCTGAAAATAGAGTTGATGCCGGAATAACCAACAGAAATTTTGGCAATAAGAATTCTAAAAATTTTGCTGTCAGAAAAACACCTGTAATTTTCCAGCCTATCAATATGAAATTCGCTTTTCCTGGTGATGCCCGCTTAACCTCAGCCTTTGTTGAAAAAATAAACCATCATATGGCACAACTGATAGCAGATGATGATTCACTCTATTACCATTTGCTGAAAAAATATTTTGAGGCAGAAATAGCTGAAAAAAGGATCGAGGTCTTTCCTGGATGGTTTAAAATAGCATTACAGAGTGTATCGGCCTTGTTTGTTTTTTTCATCCTTGTCATTGTCATATCCCAATTTCAAGTAAGAAGAAAAACCAGTGAATTAAAATCTATAAATAATGCATTGGGACGTAGTGAAAAAAAATATCGGGCACTTGCCAAGGAATCTCCCGATCTTCGTTATCGAACAGATAATGAAGGGAAGCTTATTTTTGTTTCCCAGTCATTCCATAAATTGACTGGCTATACTACAGAAGAAGCTATTGGCATGAAAATGACAGAGTTTTATGTGAATCCTGAAGAAAGAGATCTCTTTTTAGTTACACTTCAAAAAGATGGATTTGTTAGTGATTTCGTCGTGCAACTAAAAAGAAAGGATGGTTCTATTGGGTGGGCTTCTGTAAATACACAACTCTATAAAGGACCGGACGGCAATATTCTTGGTGTAGATGGGGTTGTTAGGGATGTTACCGAACAAAAAATGGCACAAAGTTTATTGGTACAGAGCGAGCAACGATTGCAGCTAGCTGTAGAAGGTGCAGATTTAGGCATGTGGGATTGGAATCTGCAGACCAATGAAATCTATTTCAGTCCCAGATATCTCTCGATGCTTGGTTATGGCCCGACAGAATTGCCTCATAACCTGGCAACCTGGGAGAACCTTTTGCATCCGGATGACAAAGAGTCAGCTAAACAAAATATTCAGACCAGTATTGAGAAAGGATCGGGTAAATGGGGCATTGAATTTCGCCTACGGCATAAAGATGGGCAATTTGTATGGATTTCAGGGCGTGGGAAGGTAGTAGAATTTTCTCAAGACGGTTTACCAATCAGAGCGGCGGGAACCCATCGGGACATTGCAAACAGAAAGATTGCAGAAGAAGAACTGATTCGAGCCAAAGAAGAGTGGGAAAAAACTTTTGATGCAATTCTCGATATCGTTACTATCCAGGACAAGAATATGCAGATTGTCCGGGCCAATAAGGCCGCGACTGATTTCTTTGCATTAGAATTTGGAGAGCTTGTTGGCCAGAAATGTCATGAAGTTTTTTGTGGTACCGACGTTCACTGTCCGGGATGTCCGGGAATTATTACTCTTGAGGACGTAAACGATCATGTTGGAATAATCGAACATCAAAGCTTAGGAAAAACCTTCCATGTATCATCCTCGCCTCTGTTGGATGATAATTGTGAAGTGCAATATCTCATTCATATGGCCCGAGATATAACCGAGCAAAAAATGATGGAAGAGGAGTTACTCAAAGTTCGTAAGCTTGAATCAGTTGGTGTTTTAGCTGGCGGCATTGCCCATGATTTCAATAATATACTGGCGGCGATCTTAGGCAATAT
>JAOZKP010000133.1 GCA_029935295.1 bacterium
CAACATCTTGTCTATCGAAATTTTTACTTAGCCATCCCGTGACTTTTTACGAGTTCATCATCTATAATGAACTCGAATTTGCAATCTTAACCGGAGTCTTTATTATGCGGGAAGTTGAGTATCTGATTATCGGCGTAGGAACCGCTGGTCTGGGAGCCTACAGCCGGATCAGAAGGAAATCTAAAAGTCTACTCCTTATTCAACATGGTCCTTTCGGAACCACCTGCGCCCGGGTTGGCTGCATGCCCAGTAAAATGCTGGTGACGGCAGGCGAACTCGCCTACAGCATAGATCACGGAAACTATTTTGGTGTTGACGGCGACTACAAAGTCGATGGAAAAGAGGTTTTTGCGCGTCTGAAAAGAGACCGGGCGGAGAAATTTGTCGGCGGAGTCTTGAAAGCAGTTGATAAAATTCCGCAGGAGATAATTATTCGGGGAGAGGCTCGATTTGTCGCCGAAAATAGGGTTGAGGTGAACGGTGAAGAAATTCTCGCGGAAAAGATCATCCTGGCCTGTGGTTCGTCGCCTTTTATCCCGACTCCATTGAGCCACCTGGCGGCTGAACTCGATACCTCGGATACGATTTTTGAGCTTGATGATCTTCCCCATTCGATCGCCGTCATCGGCCTTGGCGTGATTGCGCTTGAGTTGGGACAGGCTTTTCATCGTCTGGGAGTGCGCACGACTCTTTTTGGTCACAGCGGCCGGATCGGTCCCTTTACCCTCCCGGAAATGCAGAGCGATTGTCTCAAGGTCTTAAGTAAAGAGCTTGATATTGTTCCGGCCGGAAAATTTACTGCGGCCCGAAAAAAGGGCTCTCAATTTTCGCTTGAATTTACAACCGGAAATGGTGAAACGCTAGTCAGGGAGTTTGAACGGGTTGTTGTCGCCTCGGGCAGGCGCTCGAATGTTCTCAACATGGAGATCGCTAAATCAGGTCTCAAACTTGATGACAGAGGAGTTCCGGTTTACAATCTACAAACAATGCAATGCGGTAATGCGCCCATATATCTTACCGGCGATGCCAACGAAGATCTGCCACTCTGGCATGAGGCTTACGCCGAGGGGCGAATTGCCGGGGACAACGCTCTTCTTTTTCCGGAAAGCAAGCCGGTTAAACGACTTGTGCCATTGGGCATCTATTTTTCCGATCCCCAGATTGCGATGGTTGGTAAAAAATATACAGAGCTTGATCCGAATAAAATAGTTGTTGGCAGGGCCTTGGTTGCCAACGGTCCCCGACACAAGATCTATGATGTGCGTGATGGTCAGCTCTCAGTTTTTGTCGAAAAAGAGAGTGGCAGGATATTAGGAGCCGAAATATTCGGCAAGGGTGCGGAGCATTTCGCCCATTATTTGAGCCTTGCAATCACTCACAGGATGACGGTACAAAATGTACTGGAAGCCCCTTTCTATCATCCCTGTTTAGAAGAGGTCATGAAGGAATCATTAAACCAGGCGCTGTTTCAGCTGGCAAAAATAAAATAACTTAATCAGCCGGGCGGGCGAGAATTTCCTGAATGACTCTGGAAAAAGAGTCCATGATATATGGTTTAGCAACCACTCCGAGAAAGCCGTAGTCACGAAAATTGGCCATGACATCATCGTGCGAGTAACCGCTGCTGACAATGGCTTTGGCCTTGGGGTCGATTTCCAGAAGCAGCTGGATTGCTTCTTTACCGCCGATACCGCCGGGGATGGTCAGATCCATGATTACCAGGTCAAAAGGTTGTTGCTCCTTAAGGGCTTGTTGGTATTTGTCAAGAGCTTCCTGTCCGTTTGCCGCATAGTCAACTGTATGTCCCATTACGATGAGCATTTCGCCGCAGGTCTCCCTGACAACTTCTTCATCGTCCATGACCAGAATTTTGCCGGTAACCATTTGGTTGGTTTCTGTGGTATGTTCCGTTGCCGCTGCCGGTGTGGTTCCGGATGCCGGCAGGTGAATTGTAAAGGTAGTTCCGGCGTCGGATTTTGATTCTACATTTATTAGACCATTATGGTTTTTGATGATGGAAAAAACCGTCGCCAGGCCGAGGCCGCTACCGGTCCGTTTGGTGGTGAAGTAGGGATCAAAGATCTTGTTTAGATGTTCCGGGCTGATGCCAACACCCTGGTCGGACATGGTTATTTTTATAAAACGGTCGTTATTGCTTTCGACGGGCAGTTCTGCTGGTGATAAAATAACATTTTCGGCTTTTATGGTCAGTCTGCCGCCATTCGGCATTGCCTGACTGGCATTCATCGCCAGGTTATTGATTATTTGGCTGAATTGGCCGGTATCGACCGAGGCGGACCATAAATCTGTGGCAATATTGATTTCGACATCAGTATTGCTGCCGCGCAGGGAGAATTTTGCAACTTCGTGCAGCAGCGGACCGATTGCAACCAGCTGTTTGACCGGTGATCCTCCCCGCGCAAAGGTTAGTAATTGTTGAGTTAACCCTTGTGCCTGCGATAGAGACTGTTCGGTTTTCTCAAGGTAGTGAGATACTTTTTCCTGATTATCAGGAAACATTTTGGCGAGCGAGATGTTGCCGTAAACAGCAGTCAGCAGGTTGTTGAAATCATGGGCAATGCCTCCGGCCAGAAGGCCGATGGATTCAAGTTTTTGATTGGTTTCCATCTCCTTGCGAAGATGCACCTTCTCAGTTATATCCCTGATGACGATAATGCTGCCGATAGTTTTGCTATCCTGACCACCGATTGGGGCCGTACTGGCGGCGATAATTTTTTCTTTACCATCCCGGGAAAGGATGCTGATCTGTTCCTGACGATAATTATGCTGATTCGTATCTTCAAGTGGATGCAGCAGGTCGATTGGAGATTCGTTCTCATTCTTTGAGGTTACAGATAATACTACCTCTAGATTCTGGTCCAGAGCGGAGTCGGAAATCCAGCCGGTGATCTGCTTGGCGGCGTGGTTCATGAGGGTGATTTTGCCGCTTATATCAGTGGCCATGACTCCGTCACCAATACTGCTCAGAGTAACCGCCAGCCGCTCCTTTTCAGCCAGAAGTGCCTGTTCGGTCTGCTTGCTGTCAGTAATGTCGATGACGCTGCCCATAATCGCTGGTTTCCCTTTGAATTCAATGGTGGCAGCGCTGAAGTCGAGCCATTTGAGTTCGCCGTGTTTGGTTAGGATTTTCATTTCATAGCGGGCCGGGATTTTCTGTCCACTTTCCCGGCGCTGGCCGGCAAGCTTCACCTGTTCGCGGATATCCGGATGAACCAGTTCCCAGAATTTCATTTGCAGCAGTTCGTTAAGGGGGTAACCGCTGATCCTGCAACCGGCAGGGTTGGCGTAAACAAAGGTTTCATGCTGGTGGATGAAGATAGCTGTTGGGCTGGTATTGGCCAGAGTCTTGAATTTTCCTTCACTGTCACGCAATGATTGTTCGACCTGCTGCCGTTGGCTAATCATTTGGTTTACAGTTGTTGCCAAATTCTGAAACTCTTTCAGGGAGAGCTCGTAAGGGTCTATTTTCCGGTCCTGGCGGGCCGCCTGAGTAAAGAAGTTGGTGAACACCTGGAATTCCTGCCGGATTTTTTTACTCATAAAACGGATAATCAGGAGCAGTGAGAAGAAGGTCAGGAACAGTATCAAAATGATATTACGCACATCCCGGGAAATATTCTTTTCAAGTTTGCTCTGGTAGACGGAAATTACGGCATCCATGTCCGGATGATAGGCCCCGGCGGCAACAATCAGATTTGCTTTTTTATAGAGTTTGAAGAAGGATGTTTTTAGTTGCGGTTGGGGGTTGTCGCCGATTTTTTTGTACCAGTATGAAACAAAACATTGTCCATGTTCTCGTAATCCTTTAAGAAACTCCCGGCGATAGAGTTTGCCGGTGGCGTCAGGAGTGTTGTCTGATATATGTTTGCCAATCAGGTCAGGACGGTTGGCATTGGCGTACATGATGCCGAAATCATTGCCGCCGTTAATCTCAAGAAGTTTGATGACGAAAACGTAGTTTTGATTGTTGCTGCCGAACCGATGAATATTCAGGTAGTTGTTAATCTGTTTTTGGATAGTTTCTTCAAGGCTGTCCAGGTAGGTTCCGGTGCCGAAGTACCAGTTGTAAGGTTCAAAGCGTTTAATAAAGGTGATTTTTTTTGATTTGCTGCCTCGGGGTTGTCCCGGCTTGTGAAATTGATAAGTGTTGAATCCGGCACCGCTGCCGGAGGTGATCTCCTGAAAGCGGTCCAGAAGGTGGGGGTTATCTCTGTTATTCAGGTCACTGAGGCTCAGTCCCTCTATTTCCGGCAGGTTAGGGTTTAGCTGGAAGACCCCTTTGTCGTTCATGATATAATAATATCCTGTACCGTCATTGTCAAAACGGATGGCACCCAGGGTTGTTTTGATCAACTGTTTGATCTCGGTATCGGAGTGGGGTTGATATTTCTGGCAGATTGCGGTCGCGATCTGCAGGGATTCTTCAACGCGTTGTTTGAGTTTTTTGCGGGCCAGACTTTCAATTTGGGAGAGACGGTGATCTATGTATTCAATGGTCTGATTAACCTGGCTTTGTAGTTCCGTTTTCTGGCGTGCGGTAAATTCCTCTTGGAATGAAGTTAATTCCTGGTGAAAACGACTGTATTTTTCACTGATCAGCAGATATCCCAAGCTGGTGACAGCGAGGAAAATCAAGAGCACCATGAAAATGGTAATCAGCCGGGTTATACTTCTAGTTTTCTTCATATGGTCTCTTTGCGGAGTTGGTTTTTTTTGAGAAGTTACACCTTATTGAGGTTTTTGTCAATCTAAAGAATGCTTGTTTTTACAGCTAGATACAAGCCTGAATATCTCTTTGGAGGAGGTTTAAATATTATTATATTACCTGTCGGAGGTATTGTCGGGTAAAAATTTTAACCAGACAAAGCCTTTAATTTTTCAAGTATTCATAGTTGTATTTCAGAGTGCAGTATAAATCAAAGAATTGATTTGACCTTGTGATTAAAAAAAGTTATTTTCAAGAGAATTATAGTATAGTATGTTAATCTAAAGTTATTTGTTTGCGATTTTAGAAGATTTGATGTAATTTTAAAAATAAAGCCCGAAACCTTAAAGTATGCACTCACTTAAAGGTTTCAGGCTTTATTCTGAGCTTGTAGTACTATCCCCTCTCCATCTTCCTCAAAGCATCTGGAGGTGCTCAGAATGTCAACCTCCCGCCATGAAACTCCAACCATTATTATGCGGCGTAGTCGCCGACTCTTTTTAATTATTTTTTTGCTGACCGGGTCTGTGATCAGTGGTCTTATGATGGTATTTTACCAGTCTGAGATAAAAACCCAGCTAATCAATCTGAAGCTGCAGGAGACCTTTGCGGTTGAATTGCAAGGTCAGCTTGTCGGAGATACACTGAATTCTATCGTCAGTGATCTGTTTTTTCTAAGAGAGCAGAACGAACTTAAGGATTATCTTAGAAACAGAGATCCCGGTACGTTGGACAAAATCGCTTCTGAGTACCTTTTTATGGTTAAGCAGAAACAGATTTATGACCAGATCCGGCTTATTGACAGTGATGGTATGGAAACCGTCCGGGTGAATTTCAACCGGGGATCTCCGCTGCAGGTTGCCAGCGATAAGCTTCAGTTAAAACAGAAGCGTTACTATTTTAAAGATACTTTTGCTCTGGCAAAAGAAGCTGTATTTATCTCGTCTTTTGATCTCAATATTGAAAACGGGGTCGTGGAAAAGCCATTCAAACCCATGATCCGCATTGCCACTCCGGTCTTTGATTCTGAAGATCAAAAATCAGGAATTATCATTCTTAACTATCTGGGTGCTACTCTTCTACAGAAAATTCTTACATTAGATTCTGTTGCTCAGGGTAAAACGATGCTGCTTAATGCCGATGGTTACTGGCTGTTGAGTCCTGATTCTAAACAGGAATGGGGTTTTATGTTCAATGACAGGCCGCGGAGTTTTAGTTTTCAGCACAAAAAAGTCTGGCAGACAATTCAGCAGAAGAAAAACGGGCAGTTCCGTAATGCTGTCGGATTATTTACATTCAAAACGATCTATCCCTTAGAACAATTATCCAATTCTGGTGTTGATTCAGATAATGTTTTTCACAAGAAAATTGTTACTTCAGAACCGGGGGCGTACCATTGGCATCTGGTTTCTCTGGTTCCGGCGCAGACTATCAATTCTTATTCAAGCCGCCTGATGGCGAAACTCTTTGTTTTGGGAGTGATAATCTTTTTGCTGGTTGCTGGTGGGTCATGGATTATCGCTTTGACTATCACCCGGAGAATGGTTGAACAGGCCCACCTGAAACTTCTGGCACTTTTCGACCCTCTGACTGAACTTCCTAATCGAAGACTCTTTTTTGACCGGCTGCAAATGGCTTTGGAGCATGGCCGTAGAAACAAGGCTGTATTTGGTCTGCTCTATATTGATCTCGACGGATTTAAAGGTGTCAATGATACCTTTGGTCATGAGGCTGGTGATGAATTGCTGCAGGTGGCAGCTGATCGTTTAAGTCAAGCCTTAAGAAAATCAGATACAGTGGCCCGGCTTGGCGGTGATGAGTTTGCGATTATCATCGATTATCTGGACTCAGCGGCGGGTGCGGAAATAATTGCCGAGAAGATTTTATCCTCTATTGCACAACCGATTTCTCTGAAAGCCGGTGATGCAAAAGTGGGTGCAAGTATTGGCATCGCCATGTTCCCGGAAGATGCCGATAGCGCTGAAGAACTTCTGCAGATGGCTGATAAAGCTATGTATACTTCTAAAAATCAAGGTAAAAACAGATGCACATTCTATTCTGGACAGTAAGAAGGTAATTTATTATGAAACAAGCAATCAAATTCAGTTTATCACTGCTGCTGTTATTATTCTTATCAGCCTGCGCACCATCAGCTGAAAAACAGCAGGATCTGACTTCACTGTTACCGGAAAGTATTGGCAAATGGCAACGGGTTAAGTTGGTTAGCGGTACCGCCGCTCTGGAAAAAATCAACCACCTGCACGGCAAGAATATAACTGTTGAAGCTGGGGCCATCGCTAACTATCAGATGGCCGGACAAGGCCTGGCCATGGTCTGGATATCGCGCAGTAAAACCCCTGCCCTGACTCAGGAGCAGGCTGAAGTCATGGCGGATAAAATGGTGAACAATCCCCGTTCACCATTCCACGATCCGGAGACCTTAAACATTAACAAAATTAAAGTTTATAAGTTTCTGGGGATGGGGCAGGTACACTATATCTTTTGCCGGGAAAGGCTGGCTTACTGGATTTCTTCTCCGCCGGCGGCGGGAGAAAAACTACTGCTACATTTTTTATAGGTTGAAGTCTCACGAATAACCATTCTGCTGCCAGAAGAACTGGGGACAGATTTTTTTATTTTCCCCGCACCCCTCTTAAGTATACCTTATGGAGACAATATGGAAAAGATACGGTTTGATAATAGAGTAGCCATTGTAACAGGTGCAGGAGAAGGGATTGGAAAAGAGTATGCCATGGATCTCGCAAAACGGGGGGCCATGGTAGTAGTCAATGATATCGGTACGCATCAAAAAAAGGGTAAAACAGCTGATCTCGTGGTTGAGAGCATTAAAGAACTGGGTGGGCAGGCGGTTGCAAATTATGATTCCGTAGCGACCATGGCCGGTGGCAGAAATATTGTTGCTA
>JAOZKP010000445.1 GCA_029935295.1 bacterium
TTCAGGCTGGAAATTAAAAGCAAGGTTCGGCGGTAGTGACAGCTTTTCGCCGGATAAAGCTCGGCGGATAACCTGAAAAAATTCTTTTTCCGAAGTTTCCGCTTCTTTGAAAATGTTTTGAGGTTGTACTTTAAAAAGATGGTGGTGATCATCTTCCGCCCGGGCCGCAGTGACTGACAAAAAAACGGTAGCCAGAAAAAAAATTAATGAAAAAAAGCTGGCTTTATTGCAGCGTTTAGCAATCAATAATGTTCACCACACACAAATTACCGGGAGAAAAGCTTTTAACTCCTATTCCCGTGTTCTCTGTAAACCTCTTACAGGTGTCGATGAGTTGTAAACAGGGTGAGCAGTTTCTGGTAATCATAATTAGCGCGTTTGGGATTATCTTTGCTGTAGAGTTTATAGATTTCGCGTATTCTTTGGGTCTGGGTCTGGATTATTGATAGTGCAAAATCCGGTTGTTGACTTACGAGATGGAGAAATTTATCATGATCTAAGACAATCAGGGTGGTATTCTTCTCGGTGGCGGTAGCTTTTGCAACCCGGGGTTCCGCATCGACAAGAGACATCTCGCCAAAGAAATCTCCAGTTTCGAGAGTTGCCAATTCAAGCTCTTCTCCAGAATTATCAGTGGAGATTTTCACCTTGCCGGAGGAGATTACAAACATCTCATTTCCCTGGCTGTTCTCTTCAAAGATCACTTCTGATTTTTTGTAAACTCGGGTAAACTCTTTAGGTAAATCCAGCTTCATGATTCAACATCTCCTTTAACTACATTTTTATGGTTAGAATACAAAGTTCTACTCTTTTTTTGGTAAAGCAAACTTGCGGGCGGCGAAAAAAAGTCTTTCAAATGTGGCCTTTGTATCCAGGACTTCAAAAAGGACTTTTGACTCTTCCAGTAATGTTTGTGCCCTCTCCACGGCCATACTCATATCTTCGGCCGGGCTCTTCGAAATCCATCCATGGCCGGGATAAAACTCATCAACATTTAGAGTTCTCAGGGTTTGGAGAGAGCTCAGGTAGTCGCTGACACTTCCAGAGGGGCAGATGTCAGATATCATTCCGCCCGCCAGCACTGTATCTCCGGTAAACAATAATCTGTGGTTTGGTTCATAAAGACAAATAGAGCCGGAACAATGACCCGGAGTGTGGATTACCTGCAGACGATAGTTTCCCAAATCTATGATGGTACCCTCCTCAAGCCAGATATCTGCTTGAAAAGGTTTTGCTGATTCGAGAAAGTATTTGTTCATCATCACAAATTCATCTTGCAATTGGATCTTGTTTGCAGCAAATCGATGGGCCGCCACCAACACCTTATCAAAACATAAGGATGTGGCGCCGATATGGTCAAAATGTTCATGTGTCAAAATGATTAGATCAATTTGGCCAATCTCCAGATCAACTTCCGCTAAAGAAGCTTCAAGGTTGGAAAAATTATCTGCCATACCCGTATCTATCAGAATGTTTCTCCACGAGCCTTTTATCAAGTAGACGTGGCTTCCCGGTCGTACAGCTCGAATTTGAAAAATACCAGGTTTTAACTCAACAATTTTAGGTTTGTTTTTTACGTTATTCATGGCAACCACATACCTTGGTTGTGATTTCCTGGGTTTCTTGCATTTCCGGGTACAGCACCCAACGATTTCGCATTCTCTGACACAGAGTGTGCATAATCGTCAGAGCAAAAACAGGTTGCTGGTTCACTAAATAGAGAAATCTGGTCTGATCCAGGACGACAAGGCGGGTGTCATCTTCCGTTGCGGTGGCGGTTGCTGAACGAGGTGCCGAGTCAACTAAAGACATCTCGCCAAAAAATTCTCCGGAATTCAGGGTCGCCAGAGCGATCTCATGTCCGAGTTCTCTGGTACAAAGCCTCACCTTGCCGGAATAGATAACAAACATTTCATGCCCCAGACTATTCTCTTCAAATATCACCTCTGATTTTTGATATGTTCTTATGAAACTTTGGGGTAAGTCTGTTTGCATGAAGCAAAATCTCCTTGAGGCTTGCAGGATACGAATAAGGGCAGATAGAGTCAGTTAATTATTTATCTTCCAGGGTGTTTACCCCATCCCAGTTTGGAGTTTCCGGGTTAGTAAGGTGATTATGGCAACGCACCATAAAGATCTCTTGCAGGCGGCTGTAAATACCCTCCGGCAGTTGTTGAAATTTTTCTTTTGCTTCAGCAAAATCACCCTTGAAATAGATTTCTAAAGCTTCTTCGTAGGCTTTAATTGCCTTTATTTGCTCTGTTGAAACCA
>JAOZKP010000446.1 GCA_029935295.1 bacterium
TAATATTTTTTACGGTTTTGGCGTGCCTGCTATGGTTCAATCATGCAGAAATCCATGCAACCGAAAATATCTTTGATGATCTCTTAGGTGTCTCTTTCCCGAATGAGAAAGAGGGCTGGGCTTGCGGCAGAGCAGGGCTCGTACTTCACTCAGAAAATGGTGGAGAAAAGTGGCAGAAGCAAAAGACAGACACCGATTACACGCTTATTGCCATCCATTTTGTCGATGAAAAAAATGGCTGGGCTGTAGGCGATGAGGGTGTGATCATCAAGACAACCAACGGCGGGCTAAGTTGGCAAAAACAACAGAGTCCGGCATCATGTTACTTGATGGATGTTTGTGCGGTGACGCCATTAAAGGCCTGGATCTGCACTGAAAAGGGCGAGATTCTTCACACTGTAGATGGTGGCGTGACCTGGCAGGTACAATTTCAGAATGATAGATTTAAGATAAACTCACTATCATTTTTTTCAGAGACAATCGGTTGGGCCGCAGGTGAGCACGGTTTTATCTATTACACAAATGACGGTGGGAATTCATGGTCAGAAAAGGCCGGTCGTTATGAATTTACGGAATATGATGAGTTGTTAATCGGGAATCTGATTTTCGACATTGAGGCAGTCGCTGAAAATTCCGCCTGGACCGTTGGTGTTGATGGGGTTGTAACCAAGACTGAGGATGCTGGGGAGTCGTGGGCTACCGTAGCAACCGGCGCGCTGGCTACGCAACTGTTTACGATTAGTTCGAATAAAAAAGATATCCTGATAATCAGTGGTGAAGGGGAGTTTATGGCTTCAAGGGATGGCGGGGTGACCTGGTCTAAAGAGAAGCTTGAGCCGCCGATTAAATATGACTGGATTTATAGTGTTGATCATATCGCGGCGGACAAATTTATCGCGGTTGGCGCAAAAACTAAAATCTATCTAAACCAAAAAGTCGGGACCGATGAGAGTTGGCTTAAAATATCAATAAATTAAGTCAGTCTACTATCCCGTTGCTGTTTTTTACGACGCCATCGTTGCTGTAAATAGTACCGAATATTAACATGAGGCAGAACAATGAATAATGATAAAAAGAAAAATTTTTGGGCCCGTCTCGCAATCGTTTGCACCCGATTCAGGCTCCCTATTCTGTTGCTGACAGTAGTTATTACAGCAACATGTTTATATGGGGCTATGGGCCTGAAAAATGAGCTGATCCTGCGGGATATGTTTCCACATAGTCATCCATACATGGCGCTTCATGAACGCTTTTCAAAAGTGTTTGGCAGTGGAGCCTCAACTGTTGTGGTTTGTATGAAAGTCAAGGACGGTGACATTTTTAATGCACCAACACTCCATAAAATTAAAAAAATATCCGAAGAGATAGAGTTGTGGGACGAGGTCTACAGGTCGCTGACAAAATCTATCGCCAGCAAATCATCGATTGTCGTAAATGCGCTTGGTGGTGGGGTGGTTTCGATTGAATCTCTGATGTGGCCCCGGGTTCCGAGTACGGATAAAGAGCTGACCCGGATAGAAAAAAACATTCGTACATCTCCGGCATTTAACGGAACCCTGGTTTCTGAGGATGGCTCGGCGACCTTAATCTTTTTGGAATTCAGGGAGAATATATCCTACGAGCGTGTTCATCAACTGCTGCGGGGGCTGGCTGATGAATATACAGATGATAATACCGAGATTAAGATTGTCGGTTTTCCCGCCCTGGTCGGCTGGATTTATAATGCCAGAAATAATGTGAAGATGGTTTTTTTGATTAGTATTTTCATTCTCTTGGCATTTCTTGCAATTGAAGGGAAAAGATTGTCCGCCATGGTTGCACCTCTAGGTGTTGGTTTGATCAGTGCAGCGGTGGGTTTGGGTTTTGCAGGTTATGCTGGGATTAATTTCAGTCCTCTGCTCTATGTTGCCGGATTTTTGATCGGTGCCCGAAAAGTAAGTCATTCACTTCAAGTTGCCCATAGGTTCAGAGAAGAATATTTTAAGAACGGCTGCGATAAGATAATCGCCTGCAAAGAGACGATTGAGGCGATGGTTCTCCCGAATCTCATCGGGGTGGTAACTGATGCGGCTGGGTTCTGTGTCTTGCTGCTCGCAAAAATTGTCCTACTGCAACAGATCGCCATGATTATGACCGTCTGGATGCTGGGTATCGGTTTTGCCGCAATTCTAACCCCGATAATCTGTGTCTATCTGCCGATTAAAAAATCCGACGGCAAGGCTTATGCCAACAAAAAAAACGGCTGGATTGCGACCACGTCTGCATATATT
>JAOZKP010000447.1 GCA_029935295.1 bacterium
CTCGCCAAACTTTACGAAAACGAGGAACAATACCGGTAAGCCCTTGAATTAACACGACAAGCCGCTTTTTCGGCACAGCGTAGTAACGCGCCCGAAGCCCTGTATCAATGGAACTGGCAAAATGGCAGAATCTTCGCCAAACAGGGACAACTTGATGCCGCAATTCGCTCATACCGGTTGGCAATACTTGATTTGAAATCTATCAGGAACGAAATCTCCTCCGGTTATGCCGCCGTTCCGTGTTCATCCTCATCTTATCGAACCACCGCCAAAAAAATCAGTTCCGAGCTGGTCGATCTGCTACTCCAGCGAGCTTCCAGAAAACAGCCGGACGAAGATATCGAGCCACTTCTTATTGAAGCCCGAGATACCCTTGAAATTTTGAAAGTGTATGAACTGCGGGAGTATTTCAAGGATGACTGTCTGGATGTAGCCCGTAATGTGGAGAAAAAAATTGATGTTATTTCAAAACGAGCCGTGATCATTTACCCGGTGTTGCTCCCGGATCGGGTTGAACTGCTGGTGAGTTTTGCCGGAAAACTTAAACGTTATACTCTGCCGGTTGGCGTTGACGAACTGAGTCAAGAAGCACTCATCTTCCGTAAAACCCTGATGAAGAGAACCAGCTGGGAATTTCTTCCGCATGCGCAAAAAATTTATGATTGGCTGATCCGACCACTGGAAAATGATCTTCAGGCAATTCCTGTCGATACGCTGGTATTCGTGCCCGACGGCCCTTTGCGGAGCATCCCTATGTCGGCCCTGCATGACGGAAAACAGTTCCTCATCAACCGCTACCCGGTGGCCATAACGCCGAGTCTCATCTTGACCGACCCGCAACCGGTCAAGCACGATGGTACCAGACTGCTGGCTCTGGGCATAACTGAGCCAGTCCAGGGTTTTCCCGGCCTGCCCTATGTCGCAGATGAGCTTAAGGCTATCAGAGAGATATACGGCGGCGAAACTTTACTGAACGATCAATTCAGCGGCAGCAGCCTGGCAGAGACCCTGAAAAAAGAGCCTTACAGCATTGTACATATAGCCTCGCACGGTCATTTCGGTAACGATGTGGACAACACCTTTCTCCTCGCTTTCGATGAAAAATTAACCATGAACCGGGTGGGGCAGTATGTGGGGCTTTACCGGTTCCGAGAGGAACCGCTGGACCTGATCACTTTAAGCGCCTGCGAAACCGCGGTCGGTGATGACCGGGCCGCCCTGGGACTGGCCGGGGTCGCAGTTCGGGCCGGAGCCCGCAGTGCCTTAGCAACCCTGTGGCATGTAAATGATCCGGTATCATACGAGCTGGTCGTTGAATTTTACCAGCAGCTGAGTAGCCCGGGATGTTCCCGGGCAGTAGCCTTACAGCGGGCCCAGATCAAACTGATGAAGCAAGAACAATACGAACACCCCGGTTACTGGGCCCCGTTTCTGTTGATTAACAACTGGTTGTAAAACCGGGCCCCGCCCCTTGAAAAAAGGAAAATCTCATATGCCGTCCTGCTCAAATGCAAGTATGCGATTTATGCTTGAATATCAAAGGGGAGAAATTATTTTTGAGCAGGCAAGTGAAGGCGATGAACTCTTTGTCGTCATCTCCGGGGCAGTAGCCATATCGCAAAAACAGGGTGACAGATTCAAAGACCTGACTACCCTGGAAGAGGGCGAAATTTTCGGCGAAATGGCTCTTGTAAACCGTGTTCCCAGGACTGCACGAGCGACAGCCGCGCAAAATCATACCCGCCTGATTGTCGTAAATCAACCTCGGTTCATCTATCTTGTAAGTCAGCAGCCGGTATTTGCACTGACGATTATGCAGGTTTTGTGTGAGCGAATTCATTCCATTGAGAAAAGATACAAACTGTTGCTGCAGGAAATGAACGGAAGTGACAGATGAAAAAACCCTCGCGAAAAGTCAGGAAGCTCAGGCCGGATATTTTCCAACTGGCTGGCAGAATGCCGGATTGTCATTCATATGTAATCAAAGGCACCGATAAAAATATCATGATAGATACCGGCCTGCCCTTTGCGGGCGACGCGATTCGGGCCGGCCTGAACGAAATTGGTCTGGCAGTTGACGATATCGATCTGGTCATTCTGACCCATGAGCATCTCGACCATATCGGCAGTGCTCCGATTTTTTTTGCTACGGCAATGATTGCAAGCCACCGGCTGGCAGCAATGAAAATCCGGCTCCAGGATGAGTTCGCAATGATGAACCAACTTTTCGGATTGTCGGCAGACGGGTTTCGCGTGGATATCTGTCTTGA
>JAOZKP010000448.1 GCA_029935295.1 bacterium
GAACCCTCCCCCTTTGGGATCATCATAAATTCCTTCCGGGTGGAGAAATCCGGCGACCCCGGCTTCCTTGCCGATCATCCAGGATTGGGGCAGAAAACATTTATACAAGTTGGTTTGCATTCCCTTTAACAACGGATAATTCTGCAAGCCATTGAGAAAGTTCTGCGTGGCGGCCGCTTCTTCGTAAGCGGCGTAATAACCGGATTGGAGATTATATTTTTCCAGCACTTCCTGGCGTTTCTCGGCCAATTTGGAGGCGGAAAGTTTTCTTAAGACAAAGAGCGGTTCTACATCACCCATGACCCCGCCCTCCTTCCACTCCACCTTGAGCCAGGGCGGATTACCAAGGACCAGATCAAAACCGCCCCGGGTGGCGAAAAGATCGGCAAATTCAAGTTCCCAATGGAGGAAACGGTAGCGTTCGGCAAGTTTCTGCACCAGATTCAGGCGGGGCTGTTCCCGGCAGAGGTGGTCGATATTGACGAAGCCGAATTCATCGACGAGATTGAAAGTTTGCTGCCGGGGGTTGGCATCGGGGAAGAGACGCTGCTGGCCGTTAGGTTCGGTGAGGCCGTCGTTTTTATAGAGATCGCCTTCAAGAATCAGGGTGAGATCAAAAAGATATTGGGCCCGGCCGGGAAGAAGATCGGCTTTTTCAATCGGCCAGAACCAGAGGGCGCACCAGTAGTCCATAACCAGTTTCAGGCGGCGGTAGGGGCTGGAACTTTTGACATCGCGGGCGTAAAGTTCCTGTTGCAGAAGTCTGTCTTTTGCCTCGGTGGTAGTAAATTTAAGCTCGGTCCGGATCTCTTTCTGACCGAAGACCTTTAAGGGGTCGGTGGTCAACATCTCTATGTCCCGCTGTTTTTTCGTATGTCGGAGCCAGAGGCCGTCGATAGCGGCGGAGAGTTTTTTCAGAAGAGCGATTTCTGTATCCGACAGCGGGCCGGTAAAATCTTTGCGCCATTCATTGATGGCCTTGATTTTATCTCCGGCCAGTTGTTTAATGACCCTGTCGTTGTAGAGGGCCATATTTTTATCAGGCAGGAGGAAATGGTAGACCTGGTTCTCATCACGGAGCGGCAAAGTTTCCCCGGATTCTCCCGCTTTTCCTCTGCGCTCTCTGCGCCTCTGCGGTGCAACTATCTGCGGTGCAACCCTTTCCGGCACCGCATCAAGCCACTGCTTCCCTTTCAGTAAATCCGGGCTAAAAACCTGCCGCCGGGCGCCGATTAATGAGTTGCCGCAAACCAATTGGCCGCCGAACCAGGGGACAAAGGCACCTTCGTAGATGGTGTTGAGCCAGAGGGAGACTTCGGCGAGTTCGACCGCGACCGGGTTTAAGTCGACCCCGTGAACATTGTTGTCGGCCAGATACATCTTCACTTTTTGCAGCTCTTTGGGGTACTCTTCGTGCGGGATAATTTCGCCAAGTTCCTGCTGTTTTCTGACGAGATAGGCTTCGGCCAGCTGATTGACCGCCTCATTTAAAAAGGCGGCGCTGCCCATCGCCGGCTCGCAGATTGTCAGTTCAAGAATTTCATCGGCGCTTTTATCCTTAAGCAGCTCTTTTAGAGCATATTTAACCAGGCAGCGGGTTAAAACCTCCGGGGTGTAATAGGAGGCCGATTTTTCCCGGTCGCGCCCGGCGAGACGGTAGATGAAGGTGCCCTTTTCGTATTTAAGCAGGGTGCCGTCGGGGTTGTAAACGCGCTCATCTTCGGCGTACTCTTCCAGATCTTCGGCCTCGACAAAATAGGCGGTATCGAGAAGATTGCGGGTTTCGCCGGCCTTTTTCACCTCGTAAAGATCGGTTTTGGCGAAAAAGCCCTGGTAAGAGAGCAGGGCTTCGTAGACCGCGCCGAGCTGGTTGATGCCGAGTTGGGAATAGGAGATGCGGCCGCGCCGGTTTTTTTTGCCCTTTTGGGGCCGGGAGAGCGACATTAACTCGATGATCTCCTGCATAACCGAGTTACGCAAACGAACCCGGTTTAAGATGGCGGTCTGTTTGGGGTCAAAAAGATGACTACGCAGGGGGGAGATCTTGAAAGTGTGAAAGTCGCTGGTCTGGGATTCGGAAAAGAGAGTGCGGCTTGAGTCCGCTCCGGACCGGGGAAAACCGTTGTAAAGCAGATCAAAGAGCAGTTTTATCGATTCGTGAATATAGTAGCCGTTCTTTGACTCTTCGGTGGTGAGCTGAACCATCTCCAGATCGCGCAGGCTCTCCAGACTATAACCTTTCTGGTACTCTTCCGATTTGCGGCCGGGA
>JAOZKP010000449.1 GCA_029935295.1 bacterium
TTGGTCTGTTTCGGCATCAGGTTTTCAAACATATCCTTGATGTTGATATCCATCTCTTCGAAGCCGCCGGCTGAGAAAATTTCCACGACCGGCGTTGCCTGCTGGGAGATCTCAAGATCCACACTGCGCTTATCAAGCTTTCCCTGGCGGAAAAGTTTGCGCAGTTTTTCGCGGGTTTTATGCTGCCGGTCTTCGGCGGCCGTATCAACCCGGTCGACCTCGGCAACGCTTGACTGAGTCATTTCGATAATCTCTGAAAAATTGCCGTTGGCCGCCATCTCAATCACATTACTGCCTTCATCGTCATCATCTTCGTCGTCAACTTCCGGGGCCGGGGCGGGTTCCGGAGCTGGGGCCTGAGGTTGCACCGGCGGCAGGAGGAGATCAAGCAGACACTCTTCGGCAATATCTTTCGCCTTGGTCCGGACAGTTTCCGTCTCTTCCTGCTTAACCATCGTCACCGCCAGTTCGGTCAAATCGCGAATCATCGACTCAACATCGCGACCGACATAACCAACTTCGGTGAATTTTGAGGCTTCCAACTTGATAAATGGAGCTTTGGCAAGTTTCGCCAAACGCCGGGCAATCTCGGTTTTACCGACCCCGGTCGGGCCGATCATAATAATATTTTTAGGGGCGATTTCGTCCCGCAAAACCGGCTCAACCTGCTGCCGCCGCCAGCGATTACGCAGAGCAATCGCCACGGCCCGCTTGGCATCATCCTGACCGACAATATATTTATCCAGTTGTACAACTATCTCTTTCGGGGTTAATGTTGAAGCCATCTATTTTTCATCCTCCTGACTCTTCGGGTGCGGCAGAGTCTCCAGGGTTAAGCGATCATTTGTGTAAATACATATTTCAGAGGTAATTTTCATCGCCTCCTTAACAATTTCATCCGCCTTAAGTTCTGAGTTCCGAAATAGGGCCCGGGCCGCAGATTCAGCATAAGGAGCTCCGGAACCAATCCCGACGATACTATCATCCGGCTCAATCACATCACCATTACCGGAGATCACAAAAATATGCTCATCATCGGCAACAATCAACAGAGCCTCAAGCCGGCGCAGCATTTTGTCCATGCGCCAGTCTTTGGCCATCTCAACTGCCGCCCGGGTCAGGTTGCCGTTAAAGTGTTCAAGTTTCTCTTCAAAACGTTCAAACAACGTAAAAGCATCTGCGGTTGAACCGGCAAATCCGGCAATAACCTGATCTTCAAAAAGCCAGCGCACCTTGCGGGCCCCGTGCTTCATTACTGTATCACCTAAAGTAACCTGGCCGTCACCGCCCATAGCCACCATCTCATCACGGCGTACCGCCAGAATAGTTGTCCCTCTAAACATCAAAAACTCCTTATATTTTCTTTGACTCAATTAATCACGTTCTTCACCCTGAGCCAAAGGGTGAGCTTTATCGTAAACTTCAAGCAGGCGTTTTACATCAACATGGGTATAACGCTGCGTGGTTGAGAGCGATGAGTGTCCTAAAAGTTCCTGAATAACCCGCAAATCAGCACCATTCTGCAACAGATGGGTCGCAAATGAGTGCCGGACTGCGTGTGGTGTCAGCGGTTTCTGCAGGCCCGCACTTAAACCGTATTTTTTTACCAGGGTTGAAAGCGAACGCGCACTTAAGCGGCCGCCGCGAGCATTCAGAAACAGGGCATCACCGGCCGCCGTTGAAGCCGGGCTCCGACGTTCCAGATATTTCTGTAAAATCTCGGCTGCAACCCGGCCTAAAGGCACCATACGTTCCTTGCGGCCCTTACCAAAAACCCTGACCACGGTATCAGCAAAACGAAGATTACCAACATCAAGAGCAGCCACCTCGGAAACCCGGAGACCGCAAGCATACATCAGTTCAAGAATTGCCCGGTCGCGCAGTTTCAGCTCATCATCGGAGAAATCTATATCCAGCAGGCGATCGGCCTCCTCCTCTTCAAGGTAAACCGGCAGATGCCGCTTATTCCGGGGCGGCCGCAACAATGCAGCCGGATTTGCCGGCAGCCCACAGCGTTTAACCAGAAAATCGAAAAAGGTCTTTAATGCCGCGACTTTGCGCCCCACAGATGCGGCCCCGTCACAACCCATCCGCGCCCGCATAAATTTTTGCAGATGAGTCTCGGTAACCTGCGGCCAGAAATCAGCATCAGCTGCCGACTGCAAAAAAACACACTCTTCCTCAAGAAAGAGCCGCAGCTGCTGCATATCAGAGTTATAGGCCCTGACCGTATGCGGAGAAAGCTGACGCTCATCTTCAAGGTAGTG
>JAOZKP010000450.1 GCA_029935295.1 bacterium
CGACTCAATTTGTGGTTGGTATCTGGGAGTATCATGTTAACGATCTTGATCCTGAACTGATTGAAGATGTTAATGAGTATATGCCTTTTCTTCTGGAGACGACCTGGGCCGAACTCGAAACCAAACAGATGCGGGTGATTCCCATTGCCGAAAGTGTACCTGCTGAAGCCGCGATCATGCCTTACGAGGAGGCTGAAACAATTATTAAGGGTCAGTCCAAAATTGTTGTTGCCCCCTGCATCTGTCGCAAGGAGCAGAAGATGATGGGGGAAGGGTGTGATGCGCCGATGGAGGCCTGTTTTGTTTTTGGTGTGGGCGCTTTTTATTATGAAGAGAACGGTTTGGGACGGTCAATTGAGCAGGATGAGGCCTTGAAATTGATGCATGAAGGGCTTGCTGCCGGGCTGGTTTTACAGCCGAGTAATTCGCAGAAATCAATCAATATCTGCATGTGTTGTGGCTGTTGCTGTCAGATTTTGAAGAATGTTAAGAATATGCCAAAGCCTGCGACAATGGTTGACTCAAATTTTTATGCCGAAGTTGATGGCAATCAATGTGTTGCCTGTGGTGACTGTGTTGATCGCTGCCATATGGCGGCGATTGAGATTGAAGGTACGGCCAGAATTGATCTGGATCGCTGTATCGGCTGTGGGGTCTGTGTCCCGGTTTGTGATTACGAGGCTCTACATCTTCGGCAAAAAGCTGAGTCTTTGCAGTCTGTACCACCTGAAACTATGGCCAAGACGTTTATGAAAATGGCCCAGGAACGCGGAAAAGTTTAACATGCATGAGTTGCCGGTTATTGAAAAGATTCTCAAAGTGGTTCTGGCCCATGCCGCAAAACATCGGGTCAGAAAAGTTTTGGCAATCTATCTTGATGTCGGTGAATTGAGTGATCTCGAAGAGCAATGGATGCAGCACTATTTTGATCATCTGAGTAAGGGTAGCCGAGCTGAGAAGGCCAGGCTTGTAATTGAACGGATTCCAGCACGCTTGTACTGTGCTCAATGTGGTGAAACTTTTTCTTTTACAACAACTCCTGATGAGAGTAATGCCTGTCCGGTTTGCGCCGGCTGCGATTGTCAGTTGATTGCCGGTCAGGGCTATTTTGTCAAGAATCTGGAGGTTATATAGGCATGTTATGATTCAAAATAATATGAATTAAGGAGTAAAAGATGAATATATGTTTTTTTGGTGTTGGCGGCGTAGGTGGTTACTATGGCACGCTTCTATCTAAATATTTTAATGAAACCGGCAAAGGTAATACATATTTTATTGCAAGAGGGAAACATAAGGCTGCTATTGAAGAAAAAGGCTTACTCTTGAAAAAAGAAGGTGGGAAAGAAGAACTTTTGATTAAACCCCACTTTTGTACAGATACTGTTAATGATTTGCCTATTTGTGATATTGTTGTTGCGTCAGTTAAGGGTTACGACTTAGAAAGTGTTACTAAAGATGTTGAGAAAATTACTGATGAAAATTCTATAATATTGCCACTTTTAAATGGTGCTGATATTTATGACCGAATGCGACAGCATTTAAAGAAAGGATATATTTTACCCGCCTGTTTATATTTAGGGACTCATATAGAATCTCCTGGTGTCATTTTTCAAAAAGGCGGAAGCTGCCAAATTTCAATTGGTAAAGATCCATTATATCCAGAGTTTTATCCTGACAAACTGATCAATGTTTTTAAAAGCGCTGGTATCCTGATTGAAATTTTTGAAAATGTGAATATTGAAATATGGACTAAATATATTTTCATTGCATCCTTTGCTTTAGTAACAGCGACCTACAACAAAACAATTGGTGAAGTAGCAAATGACGGGAAGCTTGGCATTCTTGTTAAAGATATTATGCAGGAAATTGAGTTGATTGCAAGGGCCCTCAAAATAGAACTCCCATCCGATATTGTAGAAACTTCCTTTTCAAAAGCCAACCAGTTTCCCTTTGAAACAAAAACCTCATTTCAAAGAGATGTTGAAAGCAAAGGCAGACAAAGTGAATGGGATTTATTTGGTGGCACAGTTGTACGATATGCTGAAAGATTTAATATTCCTGCTAATAGCACAAAGAATACTCTTGATAAGTTATTGAAAAGTTTGTGATACTTTATCCAAAAATATAATTGAATATGAACCAGTATATCAAAAAAGCACAACAATTTATGGTGAAATCAAAATCATAACAAAAGCATTCATCCGACCGCGAACAGCCGCCCGTTTTTTGTTTGAGCATCCCGGCGCGGCGGCTGATGCAG
>JAOZKP010000451.1 GCA_029935295.1 bacterium
CTCAATATCAAGATCAATACAGTGGCGCCCAATGCTGATACAGGCATGACAAAAGGCGTGTTCCCCGATGAAGTTGCCAAACGGATTAAGCCTGAATTTAATACCCCTATTGTCACCTATCTGTGCTCTGAAGAAAACCGGGAATCAGGGTCTGTCTTTACCATGAGCGCAGGTTGGTTTGCCCGTTCAGCCATGGTGTCCGGTAATGGTGCCTGTATCGGTGACGCCACACGGCCCATTTATGCAGAAGAAGTCCGGGATCAATTTGAGCAGATTAAAAGTCTTAAAGATGCAAAGCCATATGAACACTGCGGGCTGATTTATGCTTTAGGACGACCGCTCACCGGGCGTTAGGCAGTATTATTGGGCCGATTGATATGCTGATTGCAGCCCATGCACTTAGCGGGTCGAAGATATTGTCGGACGTTACGGCGGGGAAGAATTTGTCATCCTGCTTTCTGCTTCCGATTCCAATCAGGTATTCGAAGCGGTCCAGCGCATCCGTTTGACGGCCAGCAAGCCGCCGATTTTGACCGGAGAAGATCGGATCTACTTTAGGAAAGTGGACCGGCTGTTTTTTTACGCCTTATTTTTTTTACGTTGCAAGTTATGGACAAGTCCACTTCCTTATACCACTAAGGTGTAATTGTATTTGCATGAAAGGTAACCTATATTCAAGATCTCAAACAAGGACATATCAATTAAAATTATGCTCAATATTGACAAAATTATCAACGAGGTTATAATCTTGTATTTGAAACAGTTACATAATATCATCATCATATTTGTTTTACTGCTCAGTTTTTTCACTCTTAACGGGTGCACAAATCAAGACCCACCCGAACCCATTAAAAAAGAACTTTTGATTTATTGTGGAATCACCATGACGAGACCCATGCGTAAGATTGCTGATCGTATCGAGCAACAGGAAAACTGTATCATTAAAATTATTAAAAACGGCTCCGACAATCTCTATCGCAGTATTAAAATAAACCAAAAAGGAGATCTCTATCTGCCCGGCAGTGAATCCTATATAGAAAAATGTCTACTGGAGAAACTGGTCACAGAAACGGTTTCCGTAGGGTTCAACCGGGCGGTATTTATAGTAGCAAAAGGAAATCCATTAAATATTTCAGGCAATCTTAACTCTCTCTTAAACCCTGATTATCGTATTGTGTTAGGGACGTCTGATAGCTGTGCCATTGGCAAAGAGACAAAAAGAGTACTGACCCAAGCCGGGATCTATGAGCAGGTGATCAGCCAAACATTATATCTGACTTCTGATTCAGCAGACTTGATTAAAGCCATTGCTGATAACAAGGCTGATCTGGTCGTCAATTGGTATGCGACCGCCACTTGGCCGGGAAATAGAGAAGTAATGGATGTTTTATTATTAGACGAGGAGATGGCTTTGCCCCATAAGCTGATTCTCGGCCTTCTCAGTTTTTCCAGACAACCTGAAATTGCCCGGCGTTTTATGAAACTGGCATCTTCTCCGGAGGGCCGGGAGATCTTCGCAGACTACGGTTTTGGAGGCAATAGATGAAGTGGTTTTCTCGGAGTATGCTGAAAAGGATGTTGCCTCTATTCCTTATAACCTGTTCAGTTCTAGGTGGGTTCACAACCATAATTTACCATCACTTTTTATATCGTAATCTTGAACAGGAGCTCGTGCAAAAAATTCGTAACCAAACCTCTAAAATGGCCATTGGCTCGACTATTGTCAGCGATCTTCAGAAAATCAAATTCCAATTTTATGAACTGGTTCTTGTAAACAACCAGCAGGGGCAACGGGCAATCATTGAAGAAACCAATAAAAATTTAGCCGAGATCCATACACTCCTCGACATTATTGAAAACGGAGGGGTGTTTTCGCGTATTATTCCGCTCAATATGCCGGATATTGATAAAATGATGCTGAACTTCTCTTATGAGGTCAACACCAACCACAACCAGCATTATATTGTGGAAATCCTGGAGTTGCGTCCCGAACTTATAGACCTCGAAGAACAAATAAAAGGGTTAACGGAAATTACAGGCGACAGAAATCGAATTATACAAGATGGTTTCCAAGAGACAAATCTGGTGAAAGAAGGAAAGAGAATAAGACAATATGTTAAGCAAGTAACCCCACTTTTCACAAGAATGGTGGAAAATAGTCATAGAATCTTATTTGATGGACAAAAAAGGCTAAAGTTGCTTCACCAAGAGATCGACCAGAAACGAAAAATGAGTATAGAACATGAATTCT
>JAOZKP010000452.1:0-1384 GCA_029935295.1 bacterium
AAATAAGTGGGTAAAACTATTATCATGTGGCCTCAATTTCGTTTTATACTCTTAATGCCTGGCAACGGTGAGTTGCCGGAGTCTGAAGCATCTATTTTTGTGTCATTGCAGCAGGAGAAAAAATGGGCTGAAGCGGTTAAGCTGTATGAAACTATTTTGTCACGGCGGCACAACTATTTACCGGCTTTAAATGCTTTAGCTAAAGTTGCCTATGAGAATAAAGATTATGAAGCCTCATTTCAGTTGCTTGCCCGGATAATGAAAAAACATCGTCCGCACCCGCTCTGGTTGAATAATCTGGCCGTGGTGATGGCGGCCCGAAATGATATTGCAAAAGCTGAAACAATATTTCGTAAAGCTCTTACCTACGAATCTAGTACCGTCGAAATTTTTTATAATTGGGGTTGTTTGTTGGTTTGTCAGGGGAAATCAGAAATGGCCCTGGAGGCGTGGCGACAGGGACAGGGGCTTGATAGGCAGTCGTCGCATCGGCCTACCCTTTTTGCTTTAAGTCGCTTGTGTAAAGAACAGGGGTTGGTTGCGGAAGCGACCCTATATTGTCGTCAACTTGTGGCGATGGTGCCTGATGAGGCTGAGTATCGACAGAATCTTGGGCTCATGCTTTTGAAGCAGGGAGAACTGCTTGAGGGATTCAAGCTTTATGAGGCTCGTTGGCTGGCAAATCGCTTATTCACTTTGCCGGCGGAACAGCTTTGGGACGGTGATATCTCACTGCTAAAAGATAAAACTATTTTGCTTTGGGCCGAGCAAGGTCTTGGGGATACTTTGCAGTTTGCTCGCTACCTGTCTCAATTACAAACTTTAGCCAAACATGTTATCACTGCGGTGCCGGATCTCTTGGTTGGTTTGATGCGGAGTAGTTTCCCTTTGCTGGAAGTGGTCTCTATTAAAGAGTTAAAGAGAATAAATTACCAGCTTCAGGCACCGCTTTTGAGTTTGCCCTATCTATTTGGTAGCTCTTTGGTGAATTTACCGGATTATGTTCCTTATCTGCAGACTGAGGAAGACTTTTTAGAGCGTTGGCGAGAGATTCTTGGTGGGACCAAAAAACTTCGTGTCGGTTTGGTGTGGGGAGGGAACCCGGCGCATAGAAATGATGTCCGTCGGTCGATGCCTATTCCTCTGTTTGCGTCACTTTTTAGACTGGATGGGGTCCTGTGGTATTCACTACAAAAAGGTGAACAGGAGAAAGAGTTGGTGGATTTCCTGGCGGTTTCCGGGAATAGTGGTTGCCTGGAAAATTTGGCCCCAAAATTAGATAGTTTTGAGGATACGGCTGCGGCGATTGATCTTCTTGATTTGGTGATTTCAGTTGATACTTCGGTCGCCCACCTTGCCGGGGCACTGGCTCGACCGACGTGGG
>JAOZKP010000452.1:1394-2251 GCA_029935295.1 bacterium
TTACCTTTTGATGCGGATTGGCGCTGGATGCTGGAACGTCACGATTCACCATGGTATCCGACTATGAGTCTTTTTCGTCAACCATCTCTCGGGGACTGGGAATCGGTTATTGCAGCAGTGCGGGATCGGTTGGAGGGGATTGTTCAGGAAAAGAGAAGGTCTCGTCATCTTTAGTCGAGAGGGGAAAATATGAAAAAAACATTTCTCATAATTGGTGCGGGACTATACGGTGCAGTGTGTGCACGTGAGCTTACTGACGCAGGATACCTGGTCACAGTTATTGAGAAGCGTGATCATTTAGGGGGTAACTGCTATAGCGAGTATGACGTGCAAGCAGGTTGCCATAAACATGTTTATGGGCCGCATATTTTTCATACTGAAAATGAGGATGTGTGGCGCTACATGAATCGTTTCGCCCGTTTTAACCACTATGTAAATCGCCCCAAAGTGATATTTCAAGGCAAACTCTATTCTTTTCCAATCAATCTTTTCACCCTTTACCAACTCTATGGTGTGGTTACTCCGCAGGAAGCTTTTGCTGAGTTGGAGCGTCAGCGTGAGCCGGTTGTTAATCCTCAGAACATGGAAGAGTGGTGTTTGTCTGAAGTGGGGAGGGAGATCTACGAGATTTTCGTGAAGGGTTACACGATTAAGCAGTGGAACAGGCATCCACAACAGTTGCCTGCATCCATCATTAAACGGTTGCCGATCAGACTCAACTTTGATGACAACTATTTTATCCACCCGTTTCAGGGTATCCCGGTAGATGGTTACACGGCCATCTTTACAAAATTATTTGATGGGATTGAGGTGCATAAGGGGATTGATTTCCTTCAAGATCGTGATCGATGGGTTAA
>JAOZKP010000453.1 GCA_029935295.1 bacterium
CGAGTTCTGTGCCTCACCTTTTTAACAACTTAGTGCTAAAACACCCACAAGTCAAGCCTGACACCGTCCTGCTGCCTTTTCAGACTTTTTTTATAAGGAACGCCATTATATTCAACTTGCAGATTGACAAATTGAAATAAAAACGCTATTTTATAGCTATTATAAGTCACCAGATTTGTAGTTATTAACTGGTGACATTTGTCTAGACCGTTGGATTCACCTCAAAGTTCAATTAACACTGCCTCTGAATTTTTTCTTTATGAATAGACACCTGATAAAAAGCATCAGCCAGGAACTTTTCCTAAAAATGATAGGCTTTGGCATTTTTATGGGAATTATATTCCCTTTTTTCACCTATTTTCTTTTAGATCTCCCACCCCATAAGGTTTTCAGCCCCCTCTTTTTTTCTCTCTGTATCGCCGCAGGCATAACTGTTGGTTTATGCAACTACTACCTCTTCAAAGTTGTAGTTGCTATTTATCTCAAACGGATTCAATTCAAGCTTTCGTCTTTTCGCCAAAACCTTAAAAATATTTTATGGAAAGATAGCAAAGATTTTAACCCAGATAAATATATACTTAAGATTAATTCAGCCGATACAATTGGAGAAATTACGGAAGAGTACAACATTTTCATGACGACTCTTACCCGTCTGCTCAAAGCTGATCGAAAGACCGCCAACTTCCTCGATCTGCTCCAGCAAAAAGTCAAGATTCAAGATATATCTGATACCATAGTTGACGTTTTCAAAGATTATTTCGGTGCCAACGGCGGCTGTCTCTTCAGTCTTGAAAAGAGTGTTCTGCAACTGGTCACTAAATCCAATTTGATAGTTGATGTTGAATCTATCGACCAGGAATATTGTTACGACATAATCAAAAAAGGAAAAATTGTAGTTTTAGAAGAGATTGATAATCTACCGGTACGCTTTAATATTGGCATTGGTTCTTTAAACCCATATACCATTGCCTACCTGCCGATTATCTATCAATCGCGTCCAGTCGGACTTTGCATCCTTAGTGCACAACAGAAGTTCAAAGCCAACTTTTCATCCATTGAGAGCCTCAATCTTACCAATCAGGCTGCCCCCTTCCTCTACAATAGAATGTTGATGAGAAAACTTGAGGTTCTGGCCGCAATTGATGAACTTACTGGCTTGCTGAATCGCCGCTATGGAATGAAACGCCTCAACGAAGAATTTGAAAGGGCCAAACGACATAATAGCACATTATCTGTTACGATGCTTGATATTGACAACTTCAAACAGCTTAACGATACATACGGGCACTTGGCGGGCGACCATATCCTTAAAACTTTTGCTGAACTTATCTGTGAAGAGAGCAGGGTGTCTGAATTTGCCTTACGCTATGGTGGTGAAGAGTTTTTAATCATATTTCCGGGCGCATCGGTCATAAGCTGCGACCGAGTGGTCGAACGGATGCGCCGCAAAACTGAAGCGTTGAGTATTACTTTTATGCAACACAATCTACACTTCACTTTCAGTGCAGGCATTGCTGCCTACCCGGGCGATCAAATCAATGACCAGACCCAGCTTGTCAACGCCGCCGACCAAGCCCTTTACCAGGCCAAAAACCAGGGAAAGAATCAAATAGCAATTTACTCCTGCTCAAATACCACAACTCCCACGCAAACAAGTTAACTCCAGACAACTTCGTCGAAACGAATATCAGCCTGTAACTTGTTCATTATTAAATTAAATTGATCCATATTACGCAGACAAACCAGAATACTGAATCAAGATTTTGTAAAATGACAGATCATGAGTGGAGACTGCTTTTGTAAACTTATTGTTTTCACTTAAAACAATAAATATTCATTTACATAAACCAAAAAAACCGGCATAAAGCCGGTTTTTTTGTTGGGTGAAAACTATATGGAAAATAAAATCTATTTTCCCAAAGCCTTAACCACTGTTTCGCCAATGTCGGCCGGACTCTTTACGACGTGGATGCCGGCTTTGGTCATGGCGGCCATTTTTTCAGCAGCGGTGCCTTTGCCGCCGGCGATGATGGCGCCGGCATGGCCCATGCGGCGGCCGGGAGGTGCGGTCTGACCGGCGATGAAGCCGATTACCGGTTTGGTCATTTTGTCACTGACAAACTGGGCCGCTTCCTCTTCGGCGCTGCCGCCGATTTCACCGATCATAACTACAGCTTCGGTATCAGGGTCGGCTTCGAAAAGTTCTAAAAGATCGATAAACTGGCTCCCGATAATCGGATCGCCGCC
>JAOZKP010000454.1 GCA_029935295.1 bacterium
GGGCGAAGCGATGTTCGACCTGAAAAACTGGCGGTAAAAATTTCTAATAAAAATTAAAGGTGACATTGGAGCAAAAATATGAGAATCCCTGAACTTCTGGCTCCGGTCGGGAGCTTTGAGACCTTTATGGCGGCACTTGATGGCGGCGCCGATGCCGTCTATCTCGGGTTGAAAAAATTCTCCGCCCGGGCCCGGGCCGAAAATTTCAGCTTGGCCGATCTTGAACTTCTTACAGTTTACGCAAAAGCACGCAATGTTAAAGTCTATGTTGCTCTTAATACCCTGATTCGCAACGACGAACTGGAGGAGATCTACCGGACTCTGAATGCCTTGGTGCGGATTAAAATCGATGCCGTAATTGTTCAGGATCTCGGCCTGGTGAATATTATCCAGCGTGATTTTTCAGCCCTCGATATTCATCTTTCAACCCAGTTGACGATTCATAACGCGGCCGGGGCCAACCTGCTTGCCAATCAAGGCTGTAAACGGGTAGTTTTAGGGCGTGAACTCTCGATTGAGGAGATAAATCAGGTGGCGCACGACAGTGCGATTGAACTTGAGCTTTTTGTCTATGGTGCCCTCTGTGTTTCGGTCGCCGGGATATGCCAGTTCAGCAGCTTTTTCGGCGGCCAGAGTGCCAACCGGGGCCGCTGCAGCCAGCCCTGCCGCCGGCCTTATAATTATCAGGGGGAAGAGGGTTACTTCTTCTCACCGGCCGATTTCAGTGCCCTGGAGTTTTTGCCGGAGTTGGTGAAATCCGGAATTGCTTCTTGCAAAATTGAAGGCCGGATGAAAGGCTCGCAATATGTCAAGGTGGTGATCTCAGTTTTTCGCCGGGCCCTGGATGAGATTAAATCAAGCGGCACGTTGTCACAAGCCAATCTTAAAAAATACCGGGAAGATTTGAAAGAGGCTTATGCCCGGCCCGCAACTGCAGCGAATCTTTCGGGCAGCTATCCTGAAACTATTATTGAACCGAAACGGGCCGCCACGATCGGGGCCGTGATCGGCAAAATCCGGCGCGTGAGCCGGGCCGGCGGGCACCAGAAAGGGGGCTCGGGCAGCAGCTGGAAAATCATACTGCGAACAACCCGGCAGCTTGCCGCCGGCGACCGTTTAAAAGTAGTGCGCCAGGGAAAAGACGGGCGCGATAACTCTTTCACTGTAAAAGAGGGCGACTGCAAAATCGAGAAAAAAGGAGCTGGTAAAGGCCACGCCAATATCATCTCTCTGATTCTGCCGTTTACCTGCAAAGAGGGTGATTTGCTGGTAAAAGTCGGCAGCCGGGATAGCTACGGCCGCAAGGGAAGTCTTAGAATACGCAAAGAGATTGAAGCAGCGGTGGCCGGCCGGTCGCAATCGTCAGTTGCAGGTGTAAAACCTGTTGCCTATCGTCAGGCGCAATGGTTTTCGCTGCCGGATGCCGCCGCCAGGGCAACGGGTTCAGAACCTGAAAAACAGTCGGTAAAATCGAAGTGGTTGATTAAACTCAGCGACTTTAATGCGGCCCGGCCTTTTCTCAAACGGCACGGTTTCAGGGTTGCTCTCGAACTTAACGGCCGGATCGGGGCGACAATCGCCGGTCGTGAGCGTGAGCTCTGCCGTCGTTTTCCCAAACTCGAATGGTCGCTGCCGCCGCTTACTTATCCCGGTCGGGAAACGGTAATCGCGGAAACGGTTAAGCGTCTGACTGAAGCCGGCTTTCGCAAATTTCACCTTAACGGTCTCGGTCAGCTCGAACTTTTTCCAGCTTCGGGTGGAGAACGAGCGAAATTCAAATTTATGACCGGGCCTTTTCTGCACGCGGCCAATCAGGCGGCGGTAAGTTACTATATCGAGCAAGGATTCAGCTCAGTTCACCTCAGTCCGGAACTTGATAAAGCAACGATTAACGACCTGAAAGCCCTGCCCGGCAGTAGCTTAAGTTTGACGGTATTCAGTTTTCTGCCGCTGCTTTTAACCCGGGTGCCGCTCTCACTTAATAAGCGTGGAAAAACCTTTCTCTCCAGCCGCAGCGAGGAGATCGTCGCCTATAAACGTGACGGTATGACAGCCCTCATCTCAGAGATCCCTTTTTCCCTGCTAAAACAGATAAATCATCTGCGCAATCCGGATATAACCTGCAAAATTATTGATCTCACCTGGGCCCCAATTTCATTTGATATGCGCCGTTTTTATAACCCTAATCACTTCAATCTCGAAGATCTGAATGTAACACCCTACAACTTTACCGGTGAGTGGCGTTA
>JAOZKP010000455.1 GCA_029935295.1 bacterium
CCTTTGGCAACTGCATAGTTACAGGATATTACCAGGTCGTAGTCACTTAAATCAAACTGCTCAATTGCCAGCGGCATTAACGGCAGGTAGAGACGGTATTTATCTTTGGCCAGCGGCAGTTTTTGGATGAAGCTGGTTTTAGTTGTCCGGTTCCCGATGAACCCCCGTTTATTCGGCGGCAGAAAATCGAGCAGGCAGAAAAGGTCGGCATCCGGAAACAGACTAAGAATTTCTCCTAAAACTTTTTCCGCTCCGGCCTCTACCAGAAGCCACTCATGGATAACTGCAATTTTCATAGATTTCCTGTTTTTTCCGGTCTGGCAATATTACTTTCCGCTGAGAAGTACCTTGAAGGTCTGGCCAATGATTCTGCAGTCAAGGCCTAGCGACCATTGATCTATATATTGGGTGTCGAGTTTGACAATTTCATCAAAATCAGTGATTTTATTCCGCCCGGAGACCTGCCAGAGACCAGTGATGCCGGGTTTTATCGAGAGTCTGCGATAGTGGTGCAGGCCATATTTGTCAACTTCGTCCGGAGTTGGCGGTCGCGTGCCGACCAGGCTCATATCGCCAGTCAGAACATTCCAGAATTGTGGGAGTTCATCCAAGCTGGTATTGCGTAAAAATTTTCCCACCTTGGTAATTCTGGGGTCGTCGGTGATTTTGAAAACGGCTCCGATTAACTCGTTTTTTTTCATTAATTCAAGCTTTTTTGCTTCGGCATCCTGATGCATGGAGCGAAATTTATGGAGTTTAAAACGGCGTCCGTTCTGGCCAATCCGAATTTGGCTGAAAAATATCGGCCCCGGCGAATTTAGTTTGATCGCCAAGCCGATGAAAGGGAATAGCGCCATATTTATCACAATCCCTGTCAAAGCTCCGGCAATATCTATGAGGCGTTTTATAAGAAGCAGATCCGGGTCGATAGTAACCGGATGAAGAACTACCAGAGGCAGATTTTCGAGGCGGGCAAATTCACATTTACTTAAGCGATTTTCATTGATGTTAAGGATTATTTTACTGGTTTTTCCAAAAGCTTCAACCTGTTCCAGAAGTGGGTCGATAGCGACCGCACTATTCTTCGTTCCTCTCGGAATGGCAAAATAGACATCATCTATAATTGTGTCTATTAGACGTTGGGTGAATTGAGCCGATGTTTCCTGCTCAATGTCTACAATTCCGGCAACTTTAACGCCATAGGGGTTGCCGGGATGGAAAATATCCTCAAGTTGTTTCAGTTTGCTGCCTTGACCTACCAGAAGTGCACTTCGGTAGTTAAGCCCATGGGTTCGCATCTGGTTGAGAACAAATTTACCTCCCAGTTTTGCCATTAACATGAAAGATGCGGAAAAAGCAGCGAAATATATAAAGAGAAGACGGCTGTAATCGGTTGCGTGACTTAAAAAGAGGGCTGCCGCTGCGACGGCAGTTGCCGTCACGAAGGCAAGTGTCAGGCGCCCTAATGTCTGTCGAAATGAGAGATAGCGTAATTTATGGTAAAGCCGGGCCCGATAGAGATTAAACAGAAAAATTGGGATAAACAGCAAAACCACCCAGCCATACTTCCAAAGCTCCTCCGAACTCTCCGGCAGACGTTGAAAACGTACTGCGAAAGCCAGAAAAAAAGATGCTGCCAGCAGTCCCGTATCAATACAAATGATAGAGCGGCGGATTATAGTTGAGTGTTCTTTAAGCATTTTGTTTCAAAATTGGCAGGTTGATACTGTTTATAGCACTGAGTTCAATCTCATATCCAAGCACATTCAGGATTATATATAGAGTTCGTACCGATACATTCGCAAACCGACCCTGTTCCAGTCGGCTTAACGTCGGGCGACTGATGCCGGCTGTTTTGGCCGTTTCCTCCTGAGTTAACCCCTTTTCCCGGCGTAGCCTGCGGATAGTATCACCAAGTTCTGATAACATCATCGGGCATCACTCCATAAGTTGTCTGTTTAAGTGAAACAGTCCAGGCATCAATCATCCGGTTGCCGATTACGCTAAAAGCGGGGTTGCCATCAATGTAATTCCGCATAGTCTTAATTGTGGAAATATCTTCGTCATAGAGGACACCAAAATTCTTTAGATGTGCGTCACCATTTTTCAGCAGATAGTTCATTGTGACCAGTTTGAAGAACTGTTTCATCGAAAAGAGCTTGTCGGTTGCGGCTTGAAAGAAAATTTTTGCAACCTGTTCGTAGCTGCCGGTATATTTTTGTTCGCGGTTTTTGCCCATCAGTCCC
>JAOZKP010000456.1 GCA_029935295.1 bacterium
AAACGCGCCGGCCGGGTCGCCCGTTAAGGAAAGTTTGGAGCCAAATACTTGTCTGTTTACTCCGGGTCAGTTGGTTTGATTTCGTCCTCTTTACTGTATTATTTTTTATGTGTAAATATCAAAATAGGTATTGCATCAGATAATAAATTATGCTTATATAAATAAAAATTGATTGTGAAAGCCACTCCCGTCAAAAGGCGGGGTCGGAAAGCCATGGGTCTTATTTAGATATTTCCAAAAAGACAGCCGGGTTGCCTATTGTCAAAACAGGTAGCCTGACTGTCTTTTTTTGTTAGCTCTCAGGCTCAGTCGGAAGTTGAAATTGTCTAAAATAAATAACGATAAACTCAAGGAGATATTATATGCCGGGTATTGATGATTTTATAAGGCCGAAGGAGTGGACTTCTGAAATGCAGGCACAAATGAGAATTGCCATCCGAAAATGGGCTGATGATCGTTTGAAACCTATCGTTGAGAATGTGGATGAGGACTGGAAAGATCACAAGTTGGTTGAACCTCTACTTAAGGAAGTTTTAGTGGATTTTGGCCTGAACAGTGCTTTTTTCCCAACTGAACTTGGCGGACAGGATATGCCTGAAGATCAGTATATGGCTATGACCTGCACTGTTGTAGAAGAATTGAGTAGGATTGATTCCGGATTTGCCACGGCCTGTATTTGTTCTATCTGGGGGCTTGTTCCGATTTTATTAAAACCAACCCGGAATATGGAGTTACTTAAGGATATTGCGCCAAAATTCTGTGGCAGAGATCTTTATGTCGGTAGCCATTTGATTACCGAACCGGCCAGTGGCGCTGATGTTGAAAACCTTGGTGTTTTGAAAGGAAAAACCATCCAGACTACTGCCACCCTCGAGGGTGATGAATGGATCATTAATGGTCATAAGATTTGGGCAACTAACACCGGTAGAGTCGGAGATTTGTATACCGTAATTGCCACAACCAGAAAAGGGAGTTCAGATCTAAATGACTTCGGTCTTTTTTTGGTTCCGCGTGAAAGTGAAGGAGTTTCTGTCGGCAATCCCTATCGTAAAGCTGGGATGGCGGCGGACATGAACTCCGATGTCTGGTTTGACCATGTTCGAATTCCAAAAAAGAATCGACTGCACGGCCCGGGCAAAGATGCGGAATACTGGCTGCGCACCGTCAGTATGGGACAACTCGGAACAGCGGCTATGGCGGTAGGGGTTATGAAGGGCGTCTATGAAATCATTAAAAAATGGACAACCGAACGAATCGTTGCCGGAAAACCCTTAAAAGAACATAGTATTTGTGCCGACATGCTTTCTGAAATAGCCATGAATATCGAATCAACATCTGCCTGGATGTGGGCCTACATAAGAGAATGGGACCATCCTGAAATTTACGGCACAAAATCTTGGGACGAAGGATTCACTTTGAAAACCAGGGGGTTAGCTGTACACTCAAGTATATCCGTGGAACGGGTTTGCAGCCGGGCAATGGACTTTATGAGTTCCGCCGGTTACGCTCGAGAATACGGACTAGAGAAACATTGGCGGGATAGTAAAATGATTGGCCTCTGGATGGGTGGGTATGGCTTGAAAGCCCTGGAAAACGCCCGTTATTGGTTCGAATGTGAAACCCTTTAAGAAAATTTTGAAAGGTAAAGATTTTCAAACTGGTCTGCTCTGTTTCCTGGGAGGCACTTAACTGAGGAGTTTCTATTAATCCACATCGAACGAAATAGCGTATCACTTTCATTTCTTTACCTATGATTAAGGAATAAATAAGCATGCCAAAAGATGTAAATATACGGTGGAACTGGCTTAAAGGAATGTATATTTTTACTATCGTTGGAGCCGGAGGATTTGGCTTGGGAATTATTATCATTCCAGATCTGATGCGAACCATATTTAGTTGGCCTGTATACGACCCTATTATATATGGTGTTACTGGTAGTGTTTGGCTTGCATTTGGGGTGATTTCATTTTTAGGATTACACTCTCCGCTTAAATTCGTACCTATTTTAGTTTTGCAGCTATGCTATAAATCGATATGGTTCATAGGAGTAATTTTCCCTCTTTTGATCACTGGGAAATTTCCGACCTATGCAGTCTTACATGCGGTTTTTATGGCAGCATATATCATTGGTGACCTGATCGCCATACCTTTTTCTTACGTATTTGCGAAAGACTCAGAACAAGGGCAAGGGGTCAAATCTTTATCCTTGACAAAATAACATTTGAGTGGTTTCGGGATTAGGT
>JAOZKP010000134.1 GCA_029935295.1 bacterium
TTCGGAGCTTCCGGATTTGCCCGGGAGGTTGCTGACATCTGCCTGGCACTTGGTTGCCAGGATATTGTTTTCCTGGATGTAAACCCTGCGCAGAAAACCTATTTCGGTTATCCTCTGTATGGTGATTCTGAAATCTCCAGGCTAGCAGCTCAAGGGTGGCTATTTGCTCTGGGGATTGGCGACAACCAACTGCGGCAAAAAATTTATTCCCGTTTTTCCCATCTTCCCTACCCTAACCTGGTTCATCCCTCAGCGACTTTTGGTGCCTTCGGCCAGCAGGAACCGCTGCAGGGGAAAAAAGGCAATATCATCTGTGCCGGAACCCGTTTTACCAACCAAATAACATTCGGCAACTTTGGCATCTTCAACCTCAATGCCACCGTTGGTCACGACTGTCTTATTGAAGATTTCATCAATCTTGCTCCCGGAATTAATATATCCGGCAACGTGCATCTGGAAAAAGGTGTTTATATTGGTACCAACGCCGTCGTTCTGCAGGGAAAGGACATTGATCATAAAATGCGAATTGGTTGCTTTGCAACCGTTGGCGCTGGAGCCGTGGTCACGAATGATGTTGCGCTCCGCACCACGGTGGTTGGCATTCCGGCCCGGCCCCTGGATCGCTGACTGATGTCCCTCATCGACCATAATGACCAGGGCCGACTGGCCTTTATGAGTGTGGTTTTCCCCGGTATTGAACCCTTTCTGCCCGACTATTTTGCTTCTTTGGTCGGCCAGCAGGAATCATCGCAGTTTGATATCGTACTGGTCAATGATGGCATTGCCGACCTGGACCCGTATTTGCCTTCCTGGCCAGCCGCCATCAGGGTGATAGATGGCTGTGGTCATCCGGCCGAAAATCGTTTACTTGGTTTCCAGTTCCTGGTGAGCAATGGCTATGACTTGGTGGTGTTCGGTGATGCAGATGATTTTTTTGCTCCCAACCGGGTGGCCCTTTCCCGGCAGCTCCTGCACCACTACGATATTGTAGTCAACGATGTTGACTTGGTCGATCAGCAGGGTCAGGTAATAGAACTTCGCTATTTTTCCCATCGACTGCCTGATAAATCCCAGATTGACTTTTCTTACCTGAGCGACAAAAATATCTGCGGTCTTTCCAATACCGCCATCAGGGTTTCCTGGCTGGATGATGTTGTTCTGGAAGAAGATATTATTGCTGCTGACTGGGCGTTGTTTACCGCGCTGCTGGGTCGTGGAGCGCGGGCGATTTTCACCAGCAAAACCACCACCGCATATCGCCAGCATGGGGCAAACTGCATCGGTTTGGGCGGCAGCCCTGATGAAAGTTGCATTTCCCTCGGAATTGGAGTAAAAATCCAGCAATATAGTTTTCTTGAGCGGCAAGGTTACCGTTATGCCGGTAAACAGAAAAATGAATGTGAACAGCTGCGCCACTGTTTTGATGAGGATCCTGATTTTCGCCGCTGGTATGTTATGTGGGTGAAAAATCATCGACAGGATCATACCCTGTGGTGGGAGGAGATCATGATTCCGGAGGAAAAACCATGGAAGTAATGTTGACCGAGACGAGGGCTGTAGGTTCTGGCCATGAACCCTATGTCATTGCCGAGATTGGCGCCAACCACAATGGCGATATGGATCTGGCCCGGGATTTGATGCGGGCAGCCCATGAATGCGGTGCCGATGCAGTTAAATTTCAATCGTGGACCCCGGATTCATTGGTTTCTAACGGAGAATATGAACGCAACCAGCAGTATACTGATTCACCCCATAAACATTTTGGCTCTTTGCGGGAAATGGTAGAAAAATATTACCTGCGGGAAGAGCAGCATTTTGAACTTAAAACATATGCGGATGAACTTGGAATTGATTTCTGTTCAACCGCCTTTTCTCTAGAAGAGATTGACCTTCTTGTCCGCTTGGATGTGCCCTATTTTAAGGTTGCTTCTATGGATATCAACAATCTTCCCTTGCTGCAAGCTATGGCACGAACCGGAAAGCCCCTGGTGGTTTCAACCGGTATGGCAACACTGGCGGAAATTGAAGCCGCAATCAAGACCATCGAAAATGAGGGCAACCGCGCCATCGTTTTACTGCACTGCATTTCTATCTATCCTCCGGAGTTTGGTGATATCCATTTGCGTAACATCGGTATGCTTGAACAAACTTTTGGATATCCCGTTGGTTTTTCGGATCATTCCCTGGGCACGGCAATCCCCCTGGCGGCCGTGGCCCTCGGCAGCTGCCTGATCGAGAAACATTTTACTCTTTCCCATGAGCTGCCCGGCTGGGATCATGAAATTTCGGCTACCCCGGATGAGTTACAAACCATTGTTCAGGAAGGACGGCATATATTTCAGGCTCTCGGCAACACCTGTAGACAGGTGTTGCCGGCGGAAGAAGAGAAGAAGAAGTCTTTTCGTCGCAGCCTTGTACTCAGTCATGATCTGCCTGTAGGGCATCTCCTGCAAGTGGAAGACCTGCTGTGCAAGCGGCCGGGAACCGGCATCCGTCCCGATGAGCTTACCTACGTGGTTGGCCGACAGCTGAAAACTTCATTACGACAAGATGACCTGCTTTCCTGGAGTGACTTACTGTGAGTACCGTTGCCTGCATCATTGCACGGACTAATTCAACCCGTCTGCCAGGGAAAGTACTGAAAAAAATCGATGATCATTCAATGATTGAGATTATCATCAGGAGGCTTAAAAAATGTCGTGAAGTTGACTCTATCTATGTGTGCACCTCTACCGAACCAGATGACCGGGTGCTGCTGGAGATCGCCGCCGCTCAAGAAATCAAAAGCTATGCGGGAAGCCCTGAAGCAGTCATTGAGCGAATGCTCTCGGTGGCGGAGATGGAAGGATCTGACAACCTGGTCCGCATCACCGGTGATAATATTTTTACCGATCAGGCGTACCTTGATATCATGATTTCCCGCCATCAGCAGCATCAGGCTGAGTATACTCGTACCGAGCACCTGCCCATTGGCATAACGGCCGAAGTCATGAACAGTGAAACCCTTGCCCGGTGTGCCGCCGCCATCCCCATCGAGTATACCCAATACCTGCTGCTCTATATGTTTCAGCCCGAGCGCTTCCGCTGCCTGGTGCTTAATCCCGTAAAGGAACACATCCATCCCTACTGGTCTTTAACCGTAGATACTCCAGAGGACTGGCAACGCACCTGTAAAATCATTTCACAGGCCGGATCCCCTTTTATCTCCTATGACCGCATCAACTCTATCTGTTGCGAACATGAAATTCCTCATCTTACATTCCAGTCGACCGGTCTGGTGAATTTCCCCGCCGGGATCCAGTTGTGCTATGAGGCATTCCGCACGGAGATGGAACAGAGAATCTCTAATTCACACCGGGAAAGGGTAACCATGGTTCAATATCAAGAGGCTGTCAATGAATGAGATAACCCTGGTGGCGGAAACCGCATTTTCCCATGAAGGAGACCTTGACTACCTGCTGAAACAAGTGGAGGATGCGGCAAAGGGGGGAGCCGATGCGGTTAAATTCCAAATTCTCCTGAAACCGGAACAATATTTTGCCCCTGGACACCCCTCCATTGCCCGGATTGCCGACATGGTTTTCAATTCACAGGAGTGGGATGAGGTGATAAACCTGGCAGTTTCCAGTGGTTTGCAAGTCATTGTTCTGCCCCTGGAAAATGCCGCCTTTAGCTATTGTCTTGAAAGGATTCCACGCATTAAAGCGGTAGAGTTGCATTCCGTCTGTTTTCATGATTTCCATCTACGGCAATTACTGAGAAAATGGCCGGGAACCAAAATCATCGGTATCGGTGGTCGGCAACTTTCCGAGGTTATGGAATTACTCAAGGTATTGTCTTCAGATAATTCCGCTATTGTTCTCATGGCTGGCTTCCAGTCATTTCCTACCATGATTACCGACCTCGAACTGGCCAAACTAGCTCATTTTGCGGCGGAAACAGGTTGCACCATGGGATATGCCGATCATACCGCTCATGATGATTCTGCTTTTCACCAGTTGAATACTGTTGCCTACTTTCTGGGAGCTCGCTGGTTTGAAAAGCATCTGGTGGTGAGCCGTGAGGAATCACGAACTGATTATGAGTCCGCAGTCGACTGGCCGGAGTTTCAGCGAATAAAAGAGCATTTCCAGGAGTTGTTTGCCTGTTTGGGGGAAGGTGATGCGGAAAAACTCAACGAACGGGAAGTTGTCTACCGCGACCGTGAAAAGTGCCTGGTGACCGTCGCGCCACTGGCTTCTGGGGATATTTTTAGTTGGACCAATCTGGCTCTCAGGGTATTGCCACAAAAAGGTGGTTTGAGCGGCCGGCACTTATCAGAAATTGTCGGTTGCCGGTCTGTTCGCGCCATAAAAAGTGGTGAGATGGTAGGTTTTGAGGACATTAAATGAATATAGAACAATTTATTGTTGATGGCAGTGAAACCATCCGTGCGTCCCTGCAGAAGATGAATGAGGGCGGCCAGGGATTTATTGCCGTCTACCGGGAAGTAAAAGTGTACGGTATTATAACCGACGGCGATGTCCGCCGGGCGATTCTGCGGGGTGTCGACCTAGATGAGGAAGTATCATCCATTGCCAATACCCGGTTCCGTTACCTGGAAGCATTTGATCGCCAAAAAGTCGAGGAAATTTTCGCTCATACCCCTGTCCGCCACCTGCCGATTATCCAGGAAGGCCGGCTGGTTGAGGTCATCTTTGAAGAAGCATTTTTCCTGGAGAAGGGGGAATCCGGGAATCAGCCGGCCGTCCTGGATGTCCCGCTGGTTATCATGGCCGGCGGCAGGGGAACGAGGCTCTATCCCTATACCAAGGTGCTGCCCAAAGCCCTGGTTCCCGTTCATGGACGGCCGATTATTGAAATGATTATCGAACGGTTTAAAAACCATTCGGTGAATTCTGTTTTTATCTCGGTAAATCACAAAGCCGGCATGATCCGGGCCTATTTTGAGGATGTAAAACTGGATGATACCGAGATTCATTTTTTTCAAGAGGATCGTCCTTTGGGAACTGCCGGTGCCCTGGGTTTGATGAAGTCTTCGCTCGACCGGGACTTTTTCCTTTCCAACTGTGATATTCTTGTTAAAACTGATTATCGGGAGGTGCTTGATTTTCATCGCCAGAACGCTTTTGCCATCACCATTGTCGGAGCTTTGATTCATCATCGCATGCCTTACGGTGTCTGCCGGATAGAAAATGGCGGAACCTTAATCGATCTGGTTGAGAAACAGGAACATGACTATCTGGTAAATACCGGGATGTATGTTATCTCTCCCCGAGTTTTATCTTTGATCCCGGAGGGTGCTGCCCTGGACATGAATGAACTGCTTACCATTGTACAAAATGCCGGGCACAACGTCGGTGTATTCCCGATCTCTCAAAATGCCTGGGTGGATATTGGTCAATTGGACAGCTACAACCAGTTGCTCAAAAAAGAATAAAACGGGGGGTTTTCACCATCATGAATGATAAACATCGCAACGATTGCTCATCTGCCGGGCAGAAAAAACCGGTTGTGATGATTGTTTGTAACAACGGCGGCCATCTCCTGCAGGCGACACAGCTGAAAAAAATTTTCTCGCCGGATCAGCTTATTTGGGTAAGCAAGGAAGAGAGTGACAGTCAGAGCCTGTTACCGGAAGGTTTTATTCCCGGTTTTTTCCCAACCCAACGTCATTTCCTTAACTACTGCCGCAATTTCTGGCTGGCCATTAAACTCCTCAGCCGCCATCCGTCCCTGAAGGTGGTGCTTTCCACCGGTGCCGGCATCGCCCCGCCGTTTTTTCTTGCCGCCCGTCTATTCGGACGAAAAACGATCTTCATCGAGAGTTTTTCTCGGGTTTTCTCACCCTCCTTGTCCGGCAGGCTCTGCCGGCCCCTGGCTTCCCGATTCTATGTTCAGTGGGAAGAAATCCGCCATCATTATCCACAGGCGGTCTATCGCGGGAGGATTTTTTAGACATGATCCTGGTTAGCTGCGGTACGGAAAAATACCCTTTCAATCGCTTGGCGGTTATGGTCCAGGAATTTGCCACGCGCCAGCCGCAACGTCATTTTATCTATCAAAGCCGGGTAATGGATATCATTCCTCAGGGGAAAAACATTGTCGTGCAAAGCATGCTTTCTTACCAGGAGTTCAAGATGGCGATTCGGCAATGCCGCCGCTGTATCTGCCATGCGGGGATTGGCTCGATTGTTACCGCCCTGGCCGAGGGGGTGATGCCGCTGGTCATTCCCCGGCGCCATGAACTCGGAGAGCACGTGGACGACCATCAGCTGCAGATCACCGAAAAACTGGTGGACTTGGGTATGATCCGAGTTTTTCATTCCCTGGCCGAACTGGAGGCGCTGGTTGCCGGTGATGAGCAGGAAGGCATCAGGTACCAGTTTCAAAACCAACCATTGCTGGATGATATCAAGGGGGCGGTAAAAGACTGGTTAGAATGATTGTCGGACGTAGCTCACTGGGCTGAGAATCCTCACTATCAATTTTTCAGCGGAGAGACTATTTTTCAATGGAAATTTCCGAATCATCCTACTGATCTGGTTTATCTTCGTAAACGTGTCGGCAAACCTGAAATCGAAAAGATTTCTCAATCTCAATTATCCTTTCTCAAAAAGTAAAAAAGCATACTTTTGACTGATTGACTTTTTTCTAGAAATCATATAACGAATATAATGTATTCTTTATATGATCTCCAGTAAAGCCACTCTCGCCGAAAGACGGGGTCGGAAAGCCGCGGGTCTTGCCTCTAAGATTAGAAAAGACAGCCGGGTTGCCTTTTATTAAGAGCAACTCGGCTGTCTTTTTTTGTGAGCTGTAATTTTCTGGATGATCTCTTCTTTTGCCAGTACAGTTGCAATTGGTATTGCCCAAATGAGGACGTTAGGGCTTACAGCACCAGCAACATGATTCTTTTGGCCGATAATCTGGCGACGCGCTCTGCCATCAGTCAGGCGAAAGGAGGCGGTTCTGTCTGGTGAGTTGTTTTTCGTTTGCTTCTTTTTGCATTTTGGTGGGAGGAACAATATGCTTTATCCTAATAGTGGAAAAAAATCATTTTTATTTTACTGCTGATTGTCAGCGGGGCTGTTTTTTGTGACATTGCCGGTTTGGGCTAAGATGAGGCTTTTGGCATCTGAAGCAGAACAATGGCTCAAGCAATGATTTCTTTGGGTGTTCTGTTTCTCTTTTCGGTGGCTATGCGCTGGTGGGTGCGAATAAAGACAACGACAGCGGTGAAGAGTCCGGATCGGCGTATATTTTTGAACAGCGATATGACGGTCATTGGGTAGAAGCTGATAAATTACTGGCTGACGATGGGGAAAGTAATGATTGGTTTGGGATCTCCGTATCTCTTGATGGCCTTTATGCTTTAGTTGGTGCCTATGGTGATGACGATGAAGGGACAAACGCTGGTGCTGCGTATATTTTTGAACGCCAGGGTGATGGCAGCCACGACATTGCTCTGTTTTCTATCCGGCAACCAATAGGTACATCAAGGATGTTGGCTCCTATACCTATGGCATGGCCGACTGCATTCCAGT
>JAOZKP010000011.1:0-6741 GCA_029935295.1 bacterium
GCACATATTTTTTCTCGTTCCGTACGAGCTCACAGACTATAACGCAAAGCCTAGTAGGATCGTACCAGCAGAGCGGGTAGCTTAATATGATTAATTAAGGAGGGAATTATGAAGATTTTTGCTGAACGTGTAAAAAGAATGGTGGCGCGTAGAACCGCTTTGGTAAGCTCATTGTTTATGTGTCAGGTGTTGTTTTTTGCGACATCTTTACTCATGGTTTCTGTACTCAACGTGAAGACAGTCATGGCTGCCGATATCATTGCCGGCGAAGTAGCGGGACAGGCAGATGTTGTGGCTCTGGATACGGATGGTCTTAAAGAAACCATCATCGATGTTCATGTCAAAAATATCCATTTGGAAACCATCGAGGCAAACGGTGAGTCTTTTCAGCTTTTGAAGATTTCAGGGTACAAGTTTTTTTCCGCAGTTGGAAAACCTAAATTACCTGCCATCAGAAAAACGATTGCTGTACCTGAAAATATTGTTTCTGTGAAAGCAGTGGTTATCGAGTCCTCCTTTACAACTCATCCCGGTTATCGGATGTATCCGATGCAAAAACCGCAAAAAGACGGGGAGGAAACCTTGGCGTTTGTCATCGACGAAATGGTTTATTCGCAGGACAGTTATTATCCGGAGGATATTGTTGAAGTCGGAAACCTGGCCACCTGGCGGGATCTTCATATTGTAACCCTTGCTATTGCCCCAGTGCAGTATAATCCTGTCACAAGTGTTCTCAAGGTTTATGATCATTTGAAAGTGAAGCTTGAATACACAGTTGCTGAACCCCTTTCGGGAACAACTGATAGTAAGTCAAAGGTAATCGAGCCAAAATTTGACCGTATGTATCGTGAACAAATCCTCAATTATGATTCCCTTGATTTTATCGTTGGTGAACCTGATTACGAATCCATGCGTGATGAAGGGGAAATATTAGAGGCGAGCAGTGACATCGTTGATGGTGAGCGTGACGGCATTCCCAATGATACCTCGATAAAATATCTCTCGATCAGGCATAGGGATTGCTCCGAGTATTCAACGTTGAAGCCTTTACTTGACTGGCACAGGCAGTGTGGACTGCCTTGTACATCAATTGCTCTGAGTGGAACCCAAACTCCTGAAAGCATTAAAGATACGATTTCAAACTACTACAACAAGTATCCGGAGTTGGAATTTGTTTTGCTGGTGGGGGATATTACCTGCCTCCCCTGGCATCCTAATTGGGGAGGGGAAGAGGATGATGAATTGCCCGGTGATCATTGGTTTGCCTGCCTGACCGGTGGGGACAACCCCGATTTATGGCCCGAGGTAGCCGTAGGAAGGCTACCTGTGACAGATAATGCTGAGCTTGCCGAAGTTGTTGATAAAATTCTGGCTTATTCCAAAAATGCCCCCTCAGGCGGCTGGGTTAACAATGCTCTTCTGGTTGCCCACAAAGAGGCAGCCCCGGGAAAATATCAGGGATGCAAAGAAGAGATACGTACTGCGACCTACAGCGATTCCTTCAACTTTCAAACCGCCTATGGCGCGTCAATTGCCGCCGGTGGTGACGGGGCCACCAATGATGATCTCAGCGGAGCCATAAATGATGGTGTCGGGATCGTCAATTATCGGGGACATGGTGCTTATGGTTTTCCCTCGGATCGACCTTGGGGAACGTTCTGGGGAGCACAAGCCGGTGCAAATAATCCCGCACCCTGGAATACGGCCGGGGAAGAGTATTGGACCACGGATGCCCTGAACCTTGCCAACGGCAGCAGAACTCCCGTAGTCTTCAGCATTTCCTGCATGAATAATGCTCTGGACAATCCCAGTAACGACTGTCTTGGCGAAGCCTTTGTTATGCAGGATGAAGGCGCGGTAGCCTTTTTAGGTGCCAGCCGACCATCCTACACAACGCCAAATCATGACTTTGATAAAAATCTTTTTGATGCTCTTGGTAATGAAGATATACACGAAATCGGTTGGGTGCTTAATGATGCCAATGCCGAGCTCCTTGCTGATTACGGTGCCGGAAGTACCTACATGGATAATCTCAAAATCTACCTCTGGCTCGGTGATCCAGCTATGAAGGTATGGACACAAGGGCCTTTCAACTTTCAGTCGGTCACCTATCCATCAGACGTGAGTACCGGCAAAATGACTGTAACGGTTGGATTCTGGATTTTAATTCCTAATCAACCGCCAAGATTCATCGCCACTCCAGGTGCTTTGGTGACCATCGACGGTTGTGGTGTATATACTTCCAAGAAAACAGATTCTGCTGGCGAAGCAAAGTTTTATTTTGTTCCCGATAATTCGGGAACTATGAATGTGACGGTCAACAAGACAAATTACCTGCCCCATGAAGGTGTAGTTGATATTGTTCCCCTTGAGGATGCCATTACCAATATATCTTTTTCCCCTTTCTCACCAGAATCGTTATATTTTGACGAAAAAGTGTATGCTACGTTTGACTACACTACCACCGACCCTGGGGGGATCCAGATTTTTGTCAGGCCTTACACCGACGGAGCGCGGACCCCTAACTATGGTGCTCATGGCTCTGGCTTGTGGCCTTATCCAAGCGGCAGCGGTAGCGGTTGGTTTACGATAACCTCCGGTGATACCGCCATTGATCAGATCCAATTCACCATATGGAACCATGACCAGAGTGAGCTGCTGCTGGAACTTTTTGCTCCAGTGGATTTTACCTATGGGTATTCAGTACATAACTTCAGCATTGATCCTCCTTCTCCGGAAACGCTGAAGTGGAATGATCATGTTAATGTCTCTTTTGATTATTTTTCTTATGAAGATGATGTTCGCATCTTTGTCCGCCCCTATACAAAGGGCTCTTCCAGTCCTAGTTATACTGCTCATGGATCGCCATTGTATCCCAAGGGCCGGGGAAGTGGGGAGGGCTATTTCACTATTACTTCAGGTGAAACAGATGTCGATGCACTGAAGGTTACCTTAACGAACTCAGTGTCTAATGTTCTTTTTGAGACCTTCATACCGGTATCCTACCATTTTGAGGGTTATCCGGAAATAGAGGTTTCGCCCTCGTTTTTCGATATCCAATTGCCGGTTGGTGCTTCCGGAGTCAGAACGTTGCATATAGATAATAATGGTTTTGCTCCTCTAGCTTATGGTATCAGAGACCGCCGGGTTACCGGCGCTGTGAATGGAGATCTGTCTGCCGGCGATGCGCCAACAGATATTGGCGCATTGGTAACCAGCTCAGCCCCTGTGACCAGAGATGGGCTGCCAGATGGGGGTGATACCGATCCATCGGATGGCTTGTCCCTGCCTGATACTAGATCAACGGATGGAGATTTTGACGGAGGGTCTCTGCAGGATTTAACCGGTGTTACCATCGCTTATGATCTGACTCACAATGAACGAAATCCGGCCGAATTAGAGTTAATAAAGAATGATCTTCTCGCAAGGGGTGCTACTATTGTCTACATAGAAGCTGGACCTATTACCGAATCACTACTAGCTCCCTATGATATTCTTTGGATTAATGAGGATTGGCTTGAAACTGTTCCCTGGTTAGCTGCTGAACAGGCAGCGGTAAAGGCTTTTGTTGTGAGTGGTAAGGGCTTGTTTCTTTATGGTGATGAACCTGGTGCGGCGGCAGTTCTTGCCGAACTTTTCGGTATTACCTTTGCCGCTGCAGGTGCTAGTGGCTATACATCAAATATTAGTTCTCATGCCATTACCCAAGAGGTTTCCGGACTCTACCTCATAAATCCTGAAACAAGCCTGGCTGTTTCTCCTCCAGCTACAACAATCGTGTATGATTTAGCAGGTGCTCCGAGCATCGCCTGTGTAGAGCCCGGTGATGGCCGGGTGGTTGTCATGGCTGATGATTATTTGTGGGGTCCGTATATGGAGTACGCAGATAACCGGCTCATGGGAAACCAGGCATTCGACTGGCTGATTCCCACTGATGCTTCCTGGCTCACGGAAAGTCCCAATGCGGGCCTGCTTTCCAGTGGTTTGGCCGGCGACGATGTTCTCATAAATTTTGATGCCTCAGGATTGGTAGCGGGCGATTACTTTGCTGAAGTATGCATTGCCAATAATGATCAGGATGAAGCTCCAACTATCGTAACGGTGCATTTGACTGTTAATCGTCCTCCCGGAGTGGATTTTAACAGTGACGGTACCCACGACATTGCCCTGTTTAATCCGGATAATCACAAATGGTATATCAAGGATCAATCAACGTTCACCTATGGAACCTCTGACTGCCTGCCGATTCCCGGCGACTATGATGGCGACGGGATCACTGATCTGGCGGTCGTTGACCTGACCCGCCCGGATGGTCGGGCCAAGTGGTATCTGGACGGCATCGGGGTATTTATTTACGGTCTCCAGGAGTGGATCCCGGTGCCGGGTGATTATGATGGTGATGGCATCACCGATACCGCTCTTTTTGATCCAGTCAGTGGCAAATGGTATGTCAGGGATCAATTTGTGACCACCTACGGCGCCGGTGGCATCCCGGTGCCTGGTGATTATAATGGTGATGGCAAAACTGACATTGCCGTTTTCTATCCGGCAATCAACAAGTGGTACATCAAGGATATCGGTACCTACACCTACGGCATGGCCGACTGCATTCCGGTTCCGGCTGATTATAACGGTGACGGAGTCACTGACCTTGCAGTCATCGACACCTCCCGGCCGGACGGCATGGCCAAATGGTATATCCGCAACCAGGCAGTGTTTATCTACGGGGCGGTGGCCGATACCATCCCGGTGCCAGGAGACTACGACGGCGACGGTCGGGCCGATCCCTGCCTCTTCTATCAAAACAACGGCAAGTGGTACTGCCGCAACATTGGTATCTGGACCTACGGCAATGGCAGCATGATTCCTTTAGCCGACAACCTGGCCACCCGCTATGCCATAAGTCAGGCAGCGGGGGGAAGTGCAGTCTGGTAAAAGGTTGCCAGTGTAAAGCTTGAGAAAAATGTTATCAGGTAACACTTAAGATGTTCAGCTAAAGCCAAAAAAGAAAAGCCCGGCGGTAAAACGTCGGGCTTTTTTCGTGGGCGGTTACGGATGTTACGCAGGAGATATCTTTTACGGGATACCCGACTAAGTTGCTATATTATTCCTTACGTATAAATCACAAAATAGGTGTTGATTTGAACCATGGCTTGTGTTTATATAGATATCTATATAAACTTATTGTGAAAGCCACGGGGCTGTTTTGAAAAATTAGAGTTTTCACCCTGAATGAGGTCGTCGTTGATAGATTTTGCAATCATTATAGGAGGGTAAACCACATGTACAAGATATTGAGAAGGTTGTTTCTGTTCAGTTGCATTTTGTTGTTTACCGTTCTGATACATGAAACCGGCAGCTTGGAGGCGGCAACCCCAAGACTGGCGGCAGGTGTTGCGCACTCCATAGCCATAAAGAGCGATGGCAAACTGTGGAATTGGGGGTATAATAATAGCGGCCAGCTCGGTGACGGCACGCCGGTCGACAAGCACGCACCTCAGCAGATGAGCAGTAGTGACTGGTCTCAGGTGGCGACGATGGGGCACTCCATAGCCTTAAAAAGCAACGGCACGCTGTGGAGTTGGGGGGATAATAATCGCGGCCAGTTGGGTGACAATACGACAATCGATAAAGACTGCCCTATACAGGTCGGCAGTGACAACAATTGGGCTAAGGTGGCGGCAGGAGGTAATCACTCCCTGGCCATAAAAAACGACGGCACGCTCTGGAGTTGGGGCTATAATAATAGCGGTCAGCTCGGCGACGGCACGACGGTTGACCGGTTGACACCGATCCAGGTGGGCATTGACACTGACTGGGCTGAGGTTGTGTGCGGTCATTGGTTCACGGTGGCCATAAAGAGCGACGGCACACTGTGGAGTTGGGGCTATAATGCTTACGGTCAGCTCGGTGATGGCACGATAGCTAACAAACTCTCACCTGTTCAGACAGGCAGTGATGCCAACTGGACGCAGGTGGCGGCAGGTTGTTGTCACACCCTGGCGTTGAAGAACGACGGCACGCTGTGGGCCTGGGGCTATAATGGTTACGGTCAACTCGGCGATGGCACAACGGTTGACCAGTACTCCCCTCAGCAGGTCGGCAGTAACAGCGACTGGGCTAAGGTGGCAGCAGGTTTCCATCACAGTCTGGCTATAAAGAGCGACGGCACACTCTGGAATTGGGGCTGGAATGCATCTGGCCAGCTCGGTGATGGGACGACGACCAACAAGAACACCCCCCAACAGGTAGGCAGTGACAGCGACTGGATACTGATGGCGGGAGGCTTTTATCATACCCTGGCCTTAAAGAGCGACGGGACGCTGTGGAGTTGGGGCAGGAATGCGAACGGCCAGCTCGGTGATGGGACAACGGTTGACCAACACTCTCCCGTCCAGATTAACAGCTCCAGCGACTGGGCTAAGGTGGCGGTAGGCAATTCTCACACCCTGGCCTTAAAAAGCGACGGGACGCTGTGGAGTTGGGGCTCGAATTTTTACGGTCAGCTCGGCGACGGCACGACAGATGATAAGAACACCCCCCAGCTGGTAGGTAGCGACAACCACTGGGTTACGGTAGCGGCAGGCAATAAACACACGGTTGCCATAAAGAGTGACGGCACGCTGTGGAGTTGGGGGAAAAATTTTTACGGTCAGCTCGGCGATGGCACGACAGATGATAAGAACTCCCCCCAGCAGGTAGGTAGTGATAATCACTGGGCCAAGGTAGATGGTGGCGATG